>CALCCH010000033.1 GCA_937899855.1 uncultured Saprospirales bacterium
GCGCAGTTTAAGCTTTTTTCCTATGAATTTCTATTTTTCAGACACACTCTAGTTTTTAACTTAGGTAGTTGATTGATTTTCTGTTGTTCAATATTGGCCTTGATGGCCCCCACCCGGAGGACCTGATCGTCAAAGACGAAGGTCCGGTCGCCCTCGCCCTTGCGTTCGAAGGCCAGGGCAAATTCGAGGTGAGGCGTCAGTTCGTAATTGCGCACGAATTGGTAGAGTACGCAGCGGGCGGTGTCGGCCCCGTGCAGCAGGTAAAAGTCCTCCTGAGCCGCGTAGGAAAAATAGTCGACCATCCGGTGGTAATCGGCTTCGTCCCGCGCGCTGCGCAGCAGTACATTTTGCTGACCCGTAGCGGGGGCAATTCGGAATTGGTAGTAATCCAGGTCCGACCCAAATTCCGCCAGCCGTTCCGTGACCAGGGCCGCGGGCAGCGACTCCCGGCGTTCTTCTTGAGCGATGAGGTAGGCCGGGGGTTGGTACTGAATCTCAAAGCGCAGCGGATCCACGGTTTTCTCCACCCGTAATCCGTGCTGGGGATCCTCGATCCATTCGACGTAGGAACGGGGCAGCAGGGTCTCGGGGCGGGTACAGGCCAGTAGCAGTAGGCCCATACCCAGGGCCAAGCTACGCGCAAGGGCATTAGTCCATTTGTCCATCGTAACGCTGGTTGACGTATTCAATAATCTCATCGGTCAAATCGTACTCGGCGCCGCCCCCGACGATCGTTCCCTCGCCACGCGTACCGATGAGGTAATCATACTGCCCCCCTTGGGCAAAATCCTGGAGGTACTGGTTGAGCTGGGTCCAAATTTGCTCATCGTATTCCTGAGCGGTCGCCCGCTGCTGGTCGATCAATTCGCGTTCGGTCAGGGCGTAATCGCGTTGGAGTACTCGGTACTCTTCGCGCAAATCCGTCCGGGCATTGGTGCTCACCAACTGGGCCACGCCGTTGAGTTGGATTTCCATACTGTCGAGCAGGTACTGCGCCTGCTGGTCTACCCGGTAGAGCGCTTGTTCCAATTGCTTTTTGTACTGAAATTCTTCGTACACCCGCGCCAGATCCACGTAGCCCGTCGCGGCCGTCCCCTGGTTCCAGGCCAGGTAAAGGGCCGTTCCCGACAATAGGAGGCAGAGGGCCAGTAGGGGCCCGATTAACTGATTCATGACAAGTATTTTTTTGTTTTTTTAAATTCATTTTGCTCGCGAGCGTGCCCCTCCCATTCGGATGGGGCCTCGCCGCGGGTTATTCTTCGCTCAATACTCCATTCCCTATGGAGGGACCGGGATCTTGCAGTCCCGTATCTCCCCCACCGCCATCAAAAATGAGGCAGTCTTCGGTGGGACAATCGTAGATCATCCGCAGGTATTGCTTTTCGCCGCGGCTGTCCTCCACTTCGAGGGTGTAGTATTCATTGAAGTCAATGCTCAGATTGATGCTTAGGTAATTGGCTCCCATGCGTTTGCTCAGGCTGCCGGACTGATTGGGGATAGCGGGGGGCGCTTTGGTCCAATCGTAGAGTCGCCAAAAGAGCAGTTCGTTTTGCCCCGTCGCCACGGCGTAATCCTCGACGTACTTAAAGCGCAGCACCGGAGCGGTGAGTCGTACGAAGGTACCATCCAACTGTTTTTTCAAGTCGGAGTAGACCAGTTCGCTGGTGACGGCTGGCGGCGCTTGGCAGTCGTTGATAAAGGGAAACTGTAAGTCGAGTTGGGCCAGGTTGCCGTTGTGGGGAGAGCTGGCTTGCACCTGGGTAAAAGCCAGGGCGGTAAAGTTGGGATCGGGAATGGTCACTTCGCTGAGGAGCTGACCACCGGCTAAGAAACGGATGTTATTGGTGCAGCGTTCGATCCGGTAGAGGGTGCCGTTGGTTGAGGGCCCCAGGTCATTGCCATTGATGAGCACCTGGCCGTTTAGGAATTGAATGAACCAGGTTTGGCTAGGATCGGTGGCGTGTTGTAGCCCAATGCGGATATCCGATTGCTCGAAGTGGTCAAAGCTAAATTCGAGGTAGCCACTTTGCCCCGCCGCCAACTCTCGCAACTCGATGCGATCGCGAAAGAGGGATCCGTAATCGACGTGGGTGGTATTTAGAAAAACGCTCCGAGTGTCGTTGGCATCCTTGCGCAACTCCGTTCGGATGGTCTGTTGGGCACCACCAATTCCCAGTACAAATAAACAGAGGGCAAACAAAGAAAGATATGCTTTAAGTGTGCTTGGCATGCTTTATAGTTTTGGCGTATCGTTTAAAAATCAAGAGGGTCCTCCCTCCCCTATTTTTGCTTCGCAACGCGCTTGAGTTCCGCGCGCAGACTTTGTACTTCCGCCCGCAGCGATTCAATTTGTGCCTGCTGCTCCTGTACGGCTCCCACCAGTACGGGAATCAAAGCCCGGTAGTTGATCGCTTTGAAATTTTGCTCGGGTTCGTAACCGACAATTTGGTTTTCCTCCACCGTGGGGTTGCGCTGAATCCGCTGAGTCGGGGCCACCAAAGCATCGCTGGCCAGTTGATCTTTCCCCATTGGTGCCTGGTCGGCCACTTGCCCTTCGTTGGGCTCCGGCATCACCGCCGTACTCGATAGCGTCTTGGCGTAAATGGGCTGACCGGGCACTTTAAAATCCATTACCAGATCGGGCATAACCGGTTCCAATTCCTGGGCAATCAACCCGTACTGACGGCCTTCCGGCAGGGGAATTCCCAGATCGCTTTTGAAGCGGTAGGACTTGGGTTGGAGCTGGGCAATGAGTCCTAGGGCACCCACTAAGGCCTGGGCATCTTCCTTGAGGCGACCATCCGACAGTCCATCCATCACCGTACCCGTCACCCCGACGTTACCCGCAAAATACCCCGCGTAATCGCCACTGTCCGACACCCCCGACCAAAGGGCGATGCTGGTTCCCGTCCCAGTTTTTTCCAAGTAGTTGTAAATCCCATATTTACTGTCGCCGGACGTTTCGTCCTGTACGTAATTGTAAATGCCGTATTTGGTATTGGAAGAACCGGCATTATCGTAGACGTAATTGTAAAAACCGTAGCCTACTCGTGGACCGTAGAGGTAAACGGAATTGTGGATACCGTAGGTACTATTTTGGGCGGCCGCATTTTCGTACACCTTGGAGCGGAGACCGTACTTCGTACCCGTTCCATCGGCGGCCACTAAGGCATCGTAAGCAGCGGAAGTACCCGTACCATAGTGCGTGATCGTCGTGACGTTGCCGTAGGCTTGCCGCGTAGAGCTGGTAGGTTGCCGAACGATCATTAACGAGCCGTATTTGTCTGCGGCACCCCCTTCGTCATTGATGAGCAGGTAATTGCCGTAGGTCAACCCCGAGCCATTATTGCGAACGCGGGTGTAGTTTCCGAAGATGTTATTGGTCGAAGTAGCCACCTGGGTATAGTCCCCATAGATGCCATACTTTAAACTGGGTCCCGAACTGGGCATCCAATTGGAGATGCCGTAGGCAATTCCCGTTCCGTAATTCACGGTCCAGTTGAATATTCCCAGGGCATTTTTGGTCGAGCTGGCCCCCTGGGTTACGCTGTTGTGAACGGCCAATTTAACGCCCGTTCCGTCCCCGATGACCTCGTTGTAAATTCCGGTAGCGCCACTACTGGTCGTTCCATTTGCCGTGAGGTAAAAGCCGTGGGCATTGTCGTTATTGTACAGTCTCATCTTACTGTCGTCGGTCGTATTTTGACCGATGCCGATGTCCTCATCGGCGTCGATGTGAATCTGGGCATAGGTGGGCGCCCAGCAAGTGAGGAAGAGCAGCGCGCTCAGAAAATGACGGAACGTTTTCATAAGATTTTCATATTGTAAGTAGTGATTAAATTATCTTTGTAAGCATTGTTATTTGCCACGTACGGGCATTACCTTTCCAGGCCTACTCGCGGCGTGGAGTAGCGCAGGGGTATCCAAAGTCAGGCACAGCGGAGGTAGGATAGTTAGGAAATGGCTAGTGGTACCAATGCTTGGCGCCAGTAGGATCATTCCAGCAGCCGATGCGGGTACGAAACCCTATCGGGTGTAAAAACTACCAACCGTGTTGCCGAGGGAAACCCACTCGGATCGGGAATAGTAAATAGTACGTCGGTAAATAATCTATGAATATTGGAAAGCGTAGGCGGTAAACGGTAAACAGGTGATGGTACGTAAGCTGATAGCTAGTCAGCATTACTTTTGTTTACTTGGAATACCAGTGGCATTTTTTTAAGAGCGGATTGTTTTAGTTATGCCCGTAAGTTAAGGGAGAGGTTTTGTTTTGGTGTCAGTATAAATGTCCTCTCTTTCTTCGATAATAGTTACGGCCATTATCTTTTTTCTTACTTACACAAATGTAAGTAGGGGAAGCTAAAGACGCAAGTGCGGATATGATTTTTTTGTAGCAATTGTTGCTTTGCTAATTAGTTGGCAAAATGGGAGAATGAGGAAAAAATAATAAAATCTGTACCAACCCTTTTAAAAGATATAACGTCGACTCCCAGGCCTGGGGGTCAAGATCGGTGTGGCCTGGCCCCGGCGGGCCCGGAGACGAGAGAAGGGGGCTCGTCTCCGGGTGGGGAAGATGCAATTACTCAATCACAATAAAGTGGAACAAAGATAGCGTAGTATTCTTCGGAACCCGATGCTATCTTTTTTAATCGTATTTCATTACTATTTGCCCTCTTCGTGATGGAATCACCGACCTCTGCATATCCACTGAAAGTATAGCGGTTGGTATTTTTATCGAATAAGGGCAAGAACAAGTACTTTTCGGTATCGTTACTCAACCTCATGTTCATACCGTTTGCGGTTCCATATAAGTATACGATGGTGTCAGCAAATTTCGAGCGGTATATCTTTTCATATTGTTCGCAGAAATTTTTTCTACCGCTATGTCTCAGCAGTAAGGATAAGGAAATGAAAACAATCATTAATACTCCAAGAAACAGGTATTGCTTATTCATATCATGGATCGCGCTTTGATTTAAAGTCAAAGATAATTTTTGTTTGGGATACACCAGCAGATCCATACGCTGGAAGTATTCCAGCAGGCAATCCTCCACCAATGTTCCACTCCACCGTCACTAGCCCATTCCCTTTCGAGGTGGGGGTGTACCCAAAGGTTGCCCCTCCCTTGGCAAAAAAGCTGCCGCCAATAGAGCCTTCAATGGTACCAGAACCATCATCGGTGTAAACGGTATTGAGCATGTCTCTCGAGATATCTTCAACGGGCCCAATGTATTTGGTTCTCCCGATATCAAAAGTCATCCCTACATCAGCACCAACTCGGGCACTGCCAGAAACGGTAATTGCGGGAAGGAAATGAGCGTCCTCTCCCCTGAGTACCCAGTTCAATGATATGCTGGTAGCCGAACCAGTTCCGACAACGCCAGTAAAACTTCCACCAAGATGGAAAAAATCGGGTATAATTGCCCTCACCCTCGGGTGATTCCATACATCCTCAAAAGAAAAGCCATCGTCAACAGTTACTGTAATAACGGTCCCTTTTGTCGGGGGTCCACCGTAATTATCATAAAAGGTATGCACTTCATGACTCGCAATACTAATTCCATCCGCACCACCACAATAGGTCATAACGTGAAATTCGGCCTCCCCATCGGGCACCTCGTAGGTAGAGACTTCAGTGGCTACCACATTTTCAAGTGTTCCTCCCGAAGCTCTTCGCATGTAGTCGTAATCTTCATACTGCACCCAAGGCTGTCCAATAACCCCATCCGGATAGGCGGGATGCGTCCAACCAGAGATGAATTGCAAAGCATCCGCTCTAGTTCGAATTTGTCCGGAGTTAACCATTTCTAAAAATTCACGGCCAACGGGCTCGAAACTGTTAATGATTACTCGTTCTTCCAAACCGTCCAAGTCCACCGCAACGATTGGTTTGTTCCCCGCAAACTGATAAGGCGTATACCAAGGATACTCCGGCGCCAAAGGATCCACACTCAAAAATTTCCCCAAAGCCGGATTATACAATCTAAATCCATAATCCTGAATCAACTGACTCCCCCACTCCCGATCATCCTCCTTGCCATTAAAGCCATAGCGATAGCCATCCGCTCCACTACTCCGCCCCACCATCTCCATCCCAAAAGGATAGTAGTCCGTACTCAGCAAGACATCTGCCTCGTAATGACTCACCGTCAGCCCATCCGTCGATACCGCCACCGGACGATCCGTCACCACCACCAGCACGTTGCCCAAGTGGTTGCTCAACTCATAACGCTTGTCGCCCAAACGCCGCTCGTACAGCGTTTCGATTTCGGAAATGGCAAAAGCCACGCGATTGGAAAAACCCTGGAAGCCGCCACTAGTCGTATTGACCGAAGCCGTAAATGCGGCCACGCTGACCGTCTGTTGTTGCTCCTCCAAGCCTACCCGGGACGAGGCAAAAATATGCGCCTCCTCCCAAGTCATCACCTCCACGTAGTTGCTGGGCGAGCCCCCCAAGGGCACCAAGCCATTGGTCAGGCTCAACTCGGGCACACCAGTCGGATCGGTAGGAAGCGTCGCACCACTCCCCTCTCGTACCAAGTAGACGTCCCCGGCAAATTGACTGAGGTCGGGAATGCTCCCCGTTCCATTGACCGCGTAGCGATCGTAATTTTTATCGTAAGTCGCAACCACACTTCCCCTGACGTCGCGAACGTAGTGGGTCGATTCCCATAAGAACTGTTCCTGCAAGTCGCCATTGCTATCCTTGGTCTTGACGATCTTCTCCACCCGGTTGCCCTGGCTGTCGTAGCGGTATTCCAGGTCGGGACGTAGGCTGCCTACCGTACGTTGGAGGCGTTTGACCTTGCCCTGGATGTTCCACTCAATCGACGCAATCTCTTCGGAGACATCGGCAATGAGGTTGCCAATGCGATCGTAGGTGTAGTTGTTGCTTCCCTGGGTGGCCAAGTCAGTGCCGTAGACACTCGCCGCAACGGCATCGTCCACGTGATTGAGTTGGTTGTGGATTATTCCAAAGGCATTGCGCGCGGGGTAATTGTACGTAAGCAAATCCATGAGCTGGCCCGTGCCCGTACCCGAAGCGGCGTAGCCGTTCCGCGCCAGCGAGAGGATGTTGCCGTTTTTATCGTAGTTCAAGCTCACTTGGTAATCGCCCGTACTGGAGGCGGTGGCTTCCCAAACGTTATCGTTAAAAACCGAGTGGTCCACTCCCGCCACGGCGGATTCTACGGCCGTACGCGCCACCTTGAGTCGCATCAACTGATCGTACTGGTAGCCCTTGAGCAAGTAATCCGAGCGACTGCCATTGGGCCCGGTTAGCGCGGTTTGCATCGCCGCGATATTGCCGTTATACAAACCCGGTGCGGGTCCATCCACCCCCTGAAAGAAGACCCCATTCGCGGAGGGGATGTCGGCGTAAAAACGATCGGTGGGGGCAAAGTTGTGGATGGACGTGTAGTCGTTGAGGTGGTAGTGCAAGGTAAAGGCAAAAGCATCGCGGGCCGTCCAACGGTGCAGCTGGTTGAGCGGGTCGCCGCTACTGCTGGCTCCATCATTTCCGGGGTCACGGTGGGCCAGGTTGGAAGAGGCATTGACTCCCTTGATCCAACCTTGGAGGGTATAGGCATAATCGCTTCCCTGAATC
>CALCCH010000034.1 GCA_937899855.1 uncultured Saprospirales bacterium
TTTTGATCGGGTGGAGGAATTGCGAGAATGGCTAGCGGAACGGACTTATGAGGATGCAGTCTTCTTGTTGAAGGGGTCGCGGGGAATGCACCTGGAGCGTTTGTTGGCCGCAAGTGAAGAATCCCCTCCATTCTAACCCATCCGATAGCTACGTCGCCGTTCCACAAAGAAGAGAACCACCAGCAGGTTGAATAGCCACGACAACCAGGACGATAGCTGGTAAACGGGCATAAACGAAATACTGGGGAGGAAGGCCAGGAGTAAGATGCTGCGTTGGGTGATGGCAGAGAAGGTCAAGGCATAGTTGATGGTCATCCAACTGCGGTGGGCGTCAACCGCTCCAGCGCGTATTTTCAGCATGGCCATCACCAGACTACCGAACCACAGCGTAGCCAGGGTGGCAAATCCGACCTGGGTGATCCGGCCTCCCATGGCAAAAGGGGCGATTACCAGCCCCGCCAGGCTGGAGCTGGCCACCGCCAAGCCATAGCCGTAGCCCATCTTTTTGTGTACCCCGGGCCGTTGTTGTATCCACCGATTCATAAACTGAAAAGGACCACTGAGGATGGCCAGGAGCCCTCCGCTGATGTGGGTGAAGAAGGCCAGTCGGTACCACCCTGTATCCTGGAGGACTTTATTTTTCAGGATGCCCGAATTGCTTGGTCCAAAATAGTGCAGGCTCATCAGCAGCATTGCGCCGGCGCCGATGAATAGGAAGCTGATCAATGCGTTTTTACGTTTCATGTCTCCAAGCTAGCGGATTGCTGCGAGTATTGGTGCCGCTATGTGGTGACTGACAAGGATTTGAGGGGAATGACAAAGCGTGGGGGACGGAAAAGCCCCTTCCGTAGCCCAAATCGACCAAGGAGATTCACGCCAGTAAAGGATATTTTGGAGCGGGCTTCTAGTTGCCAAAGACGGCTCGAATCCGGGACAGGTACTTTCGGGAAACGGGGACGTGACCGGGGTAATCCGCAAACCACAACTGTAGGCCCTGAGCGTTGCCCGTTGCGCGGACGATTCGTTTGGTATTCACGAGGTACGAACGGTGACAACGCAGCAGGTGACTGCTGTCGGCCAGCTGTTTTTCCAAGTCCAAGAGCCCCATCCGTAGCAGACCGGGGGACTCTCCCCTTACGTGAACTTCGATATAGTTCCCATCGGATTTGGCAAAGAGGAAGGTGGTCTCGTCGATGACCAGGGTCTCGCTTTTTAGCTTGGACTGGATGGGATATTGACGGGGAGCCAAGGGCTCGATTTGCTGGATCTGCTCGTTGAGGTATTGGGATTGCTCGACGATTTTCTTGTATTTCCAGTAGTAGGAAAATACCACCGATAGGCTGATGGGAAGCATGCCGACCGCAAAGGTCTGTGTAATGATGAGCAAGTAGTTGGACCAGCCAAAATCCAGATCGTTCCTAAAATTGATGTAAAGCCCATTGAAGGTGGCAATGGCAAAGAGGAGGATGCCGTAGAATAGGAGCTGGTGGTAAATGGTCCAGTGGTGTTCCTGGTAAATCTTGGGGTAGAGGAGGGGGAGGAGGTTGTGAGCGATCGCGAAGCTGCCAAAGGAAATGGCCCCGAAGAGGACCAGTTCCGCCACTGAATAAGCCTGAATGTTGATGTTGAAGGGTTGGAAAAACCACAGGAAAAGACTGACGAAGCTGCCAAAGAGCAGGGAAAAGAGAAGGCCTTGCCGGCCCGAAACGGGTGTAGGATAGTAGTGCTTTTCCGTGCGGTCTGTCCTTGGTCGCTCCATGCTTATTTAACCGCTGTGGTGGGGGAGGAGGAATCGGTTGATCGGTATCCGAAGTGGCATTTACATAAAGCGTTTGTACGCATCCAGCAAGCGTTGGGGCAGCTCCTCCTGCGAGGCCAACTGGTAGTCTTGGTAGGAGCAGGGGATGAGGGTGTGCCGTTCGTGCTTGCGTTTGGTCTTGACCGGTACCTGCATCCACCAGCGCCCGCTCTTGTTGCTCTTCCAAAAGGTAATTTGGTACTCTTGGTCGCGAAAATCGACGATGTATTCCACCAGGCTATCCGTGCTGCTGGGGTAGTCGTTTTTGCGGTGGTAGACGCCATCGACGAAGTACCAAATCAGTTGGGCGACGACCTGGGCCGTTTGGTCGCGTTGGTCCCATTGGGAGCGGAAGCCGTAGAAACCGGCGGAGGTGACCTTGTCGCTCAGACCGGCGTAGCGGCTGATCTGGCAGGCTTCTTCGACGAAGAAGCCGCAGGGGCTGGGGGCGGCCTGTCCGGGCGCTTCGGACTGTCGCAGACTGGCGAGGTTAAAGCAAAACAGGTCCGCATCCCGTACCAGGGGTTCGATCTCCTCGAGGTGGGCCCGGGCGTAGCCCAGGCGTGTACACTCGTAGTGGTGCTGTTGGAGGTGGTCGATGACCAGGGGGGGCGTGTAGTGGCTTTGGTAGCCGATGACGCCGAGGTGGAAGAGGTGGGAGCGGGGGTTTTCCAAAATCTGGTTGAGGTAGCCCGTTGGACCATCCGCCTCGGTGTAGTAGCGGACCCGCTCATCGATGGCCACCAGGTTGATCAATTGCTTCAGGGATTGGTAGGCCAGGTACTGGGCTTCGATGATGCTGTCGTCGTTGCCGATGATGATGGGGAGGATCTTGCTGTTGAGTAACTCCTTAACCAGGGGAATCAAAAACTGGGTGGAGGTTTTGCGGACGTTACCCAGGTCGGCTACCGCGAGACCGGAGAAAGGAAAACTCATGGTGTAGAGGTGCCGACGGACGCGATCGGCCTCCGCTTCTCCCACGCCAATTAGGGCTATTTTAACCCCCGATAAATGGGGCATTTCTTCGTGGAATACCTGCAAACATTTTCCCCATTGTTGGTTGGAGAGTTCGGCAAAATCAGTAAATTGCCCCATCGAAACGGGGGATAGCCAATGGTCAAACATAGCCTGATGCATTTAGAGAGCTTCAAAGGTAAAGATTTAATCCTTCTCCAGAAAAAATTATCCCCGCTCGCCAGACCGTAAAAAAACCAGTCCTCCTTCACTTTCTGACTAGGGGGCAACATTTTCCGTTAAACCAGATTGTCCTTCAAACGTTTAAAGACCCTAATCATGGAAGAGCTGTTAAAGATATACAAAGAGAAAGCACCTGAAATTGTATTTGAGTGGAACGATGAATTGACCGAAGCCCGCGGCTGGATCGTAATCAATTCGTTGAGAAATGGAGCCGCAGGAGGAGGAACCCGAATGCGCAAAGGACTTACTCGGGAAGAAGTTACTTCCTTGGCCAAAGTCATGGAAATCAAGTTCTCCGTCTGTGGTCCCGACATCGGTGGGGCCAAATCCGGGATCGACTTTGATCCGCGTGATCCCCGCCGCGATGAGGTGCTGCGCCGTTGGTACAAAGCCGTCTTGCCCCTACTCAAAAGCTATTACGGTACGGGGGGCGATCTCAACGTTGACGAACTCAAGGACGTCATCCCCATCACCGAAGCCATGGGCCTGTGGCATCCCCAAGAAGGCATCGTCAACGGTCACTTCAACGCCGATAAAGGCGATAAGATCAACATCATCGGACAGTTGCGCTATGGCTGTGCCAAGATCGTGGAGGATCCCGTCTACGTACCGGACAACCACAAGTACGCCGTAGCGGATATGATCACTGGATTTGGCGTGGCCGAATCCGTGAAACATTTTTATAATATCTATCGTAATAGTGGGGTGTCGGGCAAGCGAATGGTCGTGCAAGGCTGGGGCAACGTCGCCTCCGCCGCCGCCAGTTACCTTGCCAATGCCGGGGCTAAAGTGGTCGGCATCATTGACAAAGACTTTGTAATAATTGAGGAAAATGGACTCGACGCTCAAGCCGTCAAGTCATTGTTTATCCAGAAGAAAGGCAACAAACTTCACGCCAGTCGGATGCTACCCTTCGACGAGGTCAACCAACGAATTTGGTCCATCGGTGCCGATATATTTATCCCCGGTGCCGCCTCCAAATTGGTGACCCGCCAGCAGGTAGACCAACTCCTAGATGGAGGCCTCGAACTGATCTCTTGCGGGGCCAATGTACCCTTCACCGACGATACCGTTTTCTTCGGGCCCACGGCCAAGTACACCGACAATGCGGTGAGTATGATCCCCGATTTTATTGCCAATTGTGGGATGGCACGGGTTTTCGCTTATCTCATGCAGCCCGACGTAGTGATGACCGATGAGGCCATTTTTTCCGACGTTTCCAAGACCATCGAAAGCGCGATTCGAGCCGTTTTTCAGACCAATTCGAGCCCCCTGGGAATCTCCAATTTGGCCCTGGCTTTGGCCCTGGATAAGCTCCTTAAAAATGTGCAAGTCTGATTTTTATAAGTTAAATAAATCTTCTATATTGTACCAGTATAAAAATCTCTCCGTACCGACCGCAATATTTTGAAAAAACAAATCGAAATATTTGGGACAACCAAAAAAAACAATACTTTTGTAGTTCAATAATTATTTATTAAGATTTTTTTAAATATAATTATTTTTAATCACCTATTTTTTAATCATCAAAGTAAAACCCTATGACAAGGAAACTCTCTTTACTTCTGGCGTTTTTCATGTGCCTCGCGCTCACGGAAAGTTACGCCCAAGATGACAAACTAAAAATCTCCGCAAAGCCAAAAGATATGTGGGTCATTGGACTCAATGCAGGTGCTACGGTACTTGCGGGTGATGTTGATTTCAACCCCAATTTTGGTATTGGTGTACACGTTCGGAAGTCCCTGGATTATATCTTCTCCGTCCGCCTCGATGCTGGTTTCTACAGCTTTTCCGGTGAAGAGGATACCAACACCCGCCCCGTCGATGCCTTCTTCTACAATCGCGCTTCGCGTGCTGCCGGTGGCAGTGGCTTCGAAGGGGATACCTGGAAGCCGGAGTACTCCTCCACCCTCATCGCGGGTGACCTTTCGCTCGTAGCCAACTTCAACCAGATCAGAATGTTCAAGAAGAACAAGATTGGTCCCTACGGTTTCTTGGGCTTGGGGGTTGCTAACTTTAGCGGTCAAGTGATCGATGGTTCGAACGAAGTTGAGATCACGGACGCCAGAGACTTTGATGAAGACTTCTCGATTGCCATCAGCGCAGTTGGTGGTCTCGGTATCGACTTCCGCCTCAACGATAAGGCCAGTATCGGTATCGAGCACAAACTGATGCGTCTCTTCGGACGCGGGGGTGACCTGATCGACGGCATCGAATTGCAAGGTACCCGCGAAGATCAGCGGAATACCAAAAGTGCGGACTTGGTCAATTACACCAACGTACGTTTCAGCTACGCCCTCGGCAAGACCGAAGAAAAGAGCGTTCCCCTCTGGTGGGCCAGCCCGCTGGATCTGCTCGCGGAAGACCTCGCCGAAGTAAAAGCACGTCCCATTTTTGACAATACGGACAGCGACGGTGACGGCGTTTTCGATATGGTCGACAAAGAGCCCAATACCCCCGAAGGATTCCCCGTCGATACGCGTGGGGTCAGCCTCGATAGCGATGGCGACGGTGTTGTAGATGGAGAAGATGCTGAAGACTTTTCGCCTCCGGGCTACCAAGTAAACAACAAAGGTGTGGCCGATGTGCCCCAGCCCGTCATCCTCTCGGAAGAGGACGTCAACAAGCTGATCGATGCCCGTCTCCCTCCCCCGGTAGATCCCAATCCCGACTGGTTCCTGCCCATGATCTTCTTCGATCTGGACAACTACACGGTCAAAACCACTGAATTTGCCAAGTTGCACAATATTGCCACGGTCATGCGCCTCAACCCCGACGTTAGAGTCGTTGCCATGGGCCACACCGACCGTCTGGCGGGTAACTGCTACAACGACGTACTGTCTTACAACCGTGCCGAAGCGGCCATCAACTACCTAACTGGCAAGTACAACATCGCGAGAGATCGCTTCGTCCTCAACTGGGGTGGTGAAGGTACGACCTTGGTGGACTCTAACGGTGGTAACATGATGAACCGTCGCGTAGAATTTACCGTTGCTGCCAACGAAACCGAAATGGCTCAGCCCGATTGTGGCGTGAAGAAAGCGGGTTCGGGCAACAAGACCAAGTACTCCGGTAATAAGGAAGGAGGCTACTAGGGCTGCTAAGAAAGCCAAAAGGGTTTTACGCCTTCCTGGAACGGCATATCCGATCATCGGATATGCCGTTTTTTATTTGGTCGGACGGCTGGCGGCGAGTTGGTAATGGGAGAGCGGAGTGGCTAGTACTGGTCCGTGGCGAGCATGACGAGGGTACAGGCGACTTCGGTTTCGATACCGGCTTCGCGGGCGAGCGTCATCAACTCGGGATTGACGGTGCCGGGGTTGAAGATGATCCGCTGGGGGCGGAGCGCGATCAGGTAATCGTAGTAAGCGCGTTGGCGTTGGGGGTTGAGGTACAGCGTGACGGTATCAATATCGGGGAGGGTGGGAGCTTCGGTTTGGATGGGAATACCGGCGACTGCGCCAGCACGGTGCCCGACGGGAACTACTTCGTGCCCCGCTGCTAACAATTTTTGTACGGCCTTAAAAGCGTAGCGTGTCGGCTTATCGGTAGCCCCCAAGACCAGGGTTTTCTTCTCCTTTTTCATACCTTTTCTAACAAAAAGGACCAGGGCAAAGTTTATTGACTCTGTCCTGGTCCAGTGGGCTTGTCGGGGCCCCAACTAAGTGCAGTTCCTCAAACGAGGATGCGCATGGGGTTTTCCAATATCGGCTTGAGCGTCTGTAGGAATTGTGCGCCCAGGGCACCATCCACCACGCGGTGGTCGCAGGAGAGCGTCACTTTCATCACGTTGCCGACCACCAACTCGTCGTTTTTGACGACGGGTTTTTTGACGATCGCACCAACGGCGAGGATACAGGCGTCGGGGGGGTTGATGATGGCGGTAAATTCGCTGATACCAAACATCCCCAGGTTGGAAATGGTAAAAGTGCTGCCCTGCATTTCTTGTGGTTGCAGCTTGCGTTCCCGCGCCTTGCCCGCTAGGGTTTTGACCTCGGTATTGATTTGCGACAGGCTCTTCATATCGGCGTGCCGAACCACGGGGACCATGAGCCCTTCGTCGACCGCAACGGCCACGCCAATGTTGACATCTCCGTTGCGTCGGATCTTGTCGCCCAACCAGGAGGAGTTGATTTCGGGATGCTGCCGGAGCGCGGCGGCTACCGATTTGATGACGATATCGTTGAAGGAAATCTTGACGGGGGCGAGTTCGTTGAGTTGTTTGCGGACGGCGATGGTTTGATCCATATTGACCTCGATGGTGAGGTAAAAGTGCGGCGCGCTAAATTTACTTTCTCCCAAACGCCGTGCGATGGCCTTGCGCATCTGGCTGGCTGGAATTTCTTGATAATTGTCGGTACCACCACCGTAAGTGAAGGGCTGGACGACCGGAGCTACGGGAGTGGGTGCCGCGGGAGTGGGCGTCGCCGGACTGGCGGGCGCCGCAACGGGAGCCGCAACGGGCGCCGGAGCGGGTGCAGCCGGGGCTGCGGGTGCTTTTTGCAGAAAGGCTTCTACGTCGCGTTTGACGATTCGGCCCTGATCGCCCGTTCCTTGGATGCTGGCCAGGTTGACCCCCGCTTGGCCGGCAATGTTACGCGCCAGGGGGGAGGCCTTGATCCGGTCGTTGCCGGTACCATTGGCCACGGCGCCTTCGAGGACCGGAGCGGCGGCTTCTTCTACGGCTGGCTCATCGGCTTCGGCCGCAGCGGTATTGGCCCCATCTTCTTGCTCGGCGGTTTTGAGTGCGGATTCGTAATCTTCCCCCGCTTCCCCAATCACCGCCAGGACACCATTTACGGGCACCGCTCCTTCTTTGACCCCGATGTAAAGCAATACGCCTTCTTGGTAACTTTCCAGTTCCATCGTTGCCTTATCGGTCTCTACCTCCGCCAGTACGTCACCGGGTTCGACCGCATCGCCAACTTCCTTGAGCCATCCTACAATCACCCCTTCTTCCATCGTATCACTCATTCGTGGCATTCGAATGATTTCAGCCATAATGTTTTTTTTTGATAATTATTGGATTTTTCCCCGGGCTTGGGCGCCGAATGTGGGAATTTTACGTTCTTAAGTTTAAGCTGTAAAAATGCAACATTTTCCTATAAATTAGGAACGATCACCCAAAAATTCCCCGCAATTCCTCCGCTTTTCAAATTGGACAACTGCTTTTGAAAACCTAAAATGGACCAAATATGTTTTTGAGCGCTTTGCATTTCCCCATACTCTGTGATAATTCCTAACTTTACTCCATGAATTTTTCGTCAAAACTCATAGAAGAAGCCGTTTCCGCTTTTGCCAGTCTACCGGGGATTGGTAAAAAAACGGCCCTACGGCTGGTGCTCCACCTGATGAGCCAGGAGCGAGAAATCACCGATCAGTTTGCCGAGGCCCTCACCCAAATGCGCCACAACATCAAGACTTGTCAACGCTGCCACAACCTTTCCGACGACGTGCTCTGCAACATCTGTCGCGATCCGCGGCGCGAGCCACACACGCTGTGTGTCGTGGAAGGCGTCCGCGATATTATGGCCATCGAGGAGACCGCCCAGTACCGGGGCACCTACCACATACTGGGAGGGGTCATCTCTCCGATCGAAGGCATCGGCACGGCCGATCTGAACATTGACTCCCTGATCCAACGGATCGCGGAAGACCAGATCAAGGAAATCATTATGGCGATCAGTCCGACCATTGAAGGGGATACGACCATCTTTTTTCTTTCCAAAAAATTAGCGGACCAGGAGGTCAAAATATCGACGATTGCCCGGGGCGTCTCCTTTGGTGGGGAGCTGGAATACGCGGATGAGTTGACGCTCGGCCGTTCCATCGTGGCGCGCGTACCCTACCGGGCCAAAGGCGAATAGAGGCGAATGAAGTTATCCGTAATCATTGTCAACTACAACGTCAAATACTTCCTCGAACAAGCCCTGCTCTCGGTACGCAAGGCCTCGGCTCGTATGGAGGTGGAAGTGTTTGTGGTCGACAACAATTCCGTCGATGATTCGGTACCCATGGTGCGGGAAAAATTCCCGGAGGTTCGGCTGATTGCGAATAAGGACAATCCCGGTTTTTCCCGCGCCAACAACCAAGCGATTCGTGAGTCCAGGGGAGAATACGTTCTGCTGCTCAACCCCGATACGGTGGTGGAGGAAGATACCTTTCAAAAGTGTGCCGCCTTTATGGATGCCCACCCCCGGGCTGGTGCCCTGGGCGTACGTATGATCGACGGCTCGGGCGCCTTTCTCCCCGAGTCCAAACGGGGCTTTCCTTCCCCCTTCGTCGCCTTCTGTAAAATGTCGGGCCTCTCCCGACTTTTTCCCCAGTCCCCCGTTTTTAACCGCTACCACCTGGGCTACCTCGACCCCAATGACAACCACCCCGTCGAAGTCCTCGCCGGGGCTTTTATGTGGCTTCGCCGTTCCGTACTCGACGAGGTGGGGCTGTTGGACGAGACCTTCTTTATGTATGGCGAAGACATCGACCTGTCCTACCGCATCGTTCAGGGAGGTTATCAGAATTATTACTTTGCCGATACTACGATCATCCACTACAAGCGAGAGAGAACCAAAAAATGCAGTCTCAACAACGAACGGGCCTTCTACAATGCCATGATTATTTTTGCCCGCAAGCATTTTCACGGCGACCAGGCCCGCTTCTACATCTTGATTCTGCAGGTCGCCATCTACGTCCGCGCCGCCCTGACCCTTCTCAACAACGGGCTGCGCCGACTCTTCCTGCCCTTGCTTGAGGCTGGGGCACTTTTTGCGGGGATGTACTTCCTCAAGGATTTTTGGGCCAATTACTATTTCCAAGATCCCAACTACTACCAGACGACCTTCGTGTACTTCAACATCCCCCTTTACATCAGCATTTGGCTGGGAGCGGTCTACTTCAGTGGGGGCTACGATGAGCCGGGCAACATTCGCAAACTGATCCGGGGGCTCCTACTGGGGACGCTCCTGCTGGCGGCGGTATACGGTTTTTTAGATTTGGCGTATCGCTCATCGCGGCTGTTGATTGTGCTCGGTGCGGTTTGGGCCATCCTGGCAACGACGGGCATCCGCTTGGTCCGGCATTTTATTCGCCACGGCAATTTCCGGCTGGGCTTGGAGCGCGACCGCAACCTGGTGATTGTTGGGACGGAGGCGGAAGGGACCCGGGTCCGGCGTTTGATCTGGCAGGCGCAGGTCTCCAAAAACTTCATTGGGATTGTGGCGCCGGAGGGTATGGATGATCCCGAGACTTATCTGAGTAGCCTGGAGGCCCTCGATGAGGTGGTGCAGATTTATAAGGTGGACGAGATCATCTTTTGCGCCAGCGATATCCGTTCTCAGGACATCATGCGTTGGATGACGCGTTTGGGGCCGGATTTGGAGTACAAAATTGTACCGCAGGAAAGTGAGAGCATCATCGGTAGCAGTTCGAAAAACAGTGCGGGTGAACTATACACCATCGATATTCGTTTTCAAATAGGATCGTATTTGGCCCGTCGCAACAAACGGGTACTCGATCTGCTACTCAGCCTGGGGTTTTTACTACTCAGCCCGTTTTTACTGTTTTTTGTCCGAGCCAAAGCGGGGCTGTTGCGCAACATCCTTAGGGTGTTGTTGGGTAAAAAAACTTGGGTAGGTTATCGCCAGGGAGCGGGTGAGTTGCACCATTTACCCCCCTTGCGCCCCGGTGTTTTGACCCCTCTGGACGGCTTGCATTTTCCCATCATTAACAACCCAACCATTCAGCGGCTCAATTTCCTTTACGCCAAGGATTACACCGCCGCCTCGGATCTCGATATTATTTGGCGGGGTTGGAGTAACCTCGGACGCTGAACCCCGTTTAATCAAGCCTATTTTATTTGTGATGAAAGAACAAGTACAACAACTCGCCGAGCGCTATTATTCCGACGTCATCGCCATCCGGCGTCACCTGCACCAACACCCCGAATTGTCGTTCAAAGAAACCGAAACGGGCCGCTACATCGCCCAAAAATTGCGGGACTACGATATTCCCCACGAACACGGCTGTGCCGAGAATGGGGTGGTGGGCTACATCAAGGGTAAAAATCCCGAACGCAAGGTGGTGGCGCTGCGCGCCGACATGGATGCGCTACCCATTCAGGAGGCCAACGATGTGCCCTACAAGTCCAAACGCAAAGGCCTGATGCACGCCTGTGGACACGACGTTCACACCGCTTCCCTGCTCGGTACCGCACGTATCCTTCACGAGCTCCGGGATTCCTTCGAGGGCTCGGTCAAATTGATTTTCCAACCCGCCGAAGAACGCATTCCCGGGGGCGCTTCCCTGATGATTGCGGATGGTGTACTGGAAAATCCACGCCCCTTTAGCATCTTTGGCCAGCACGTACATCCCCCCCTCGCAGCGGGCAAAATTGGGATGCGTCCCGGCAACTACATGGCCTCGGCCGACGAACTCTACCTCACGGTCAAGGGACGTGGTGGCCACGGTGCCCTGCCGCAGGATTGTATCGACCCCATCCTCATCACCGCCCACCTCCTTACGGCCATCCAGCAAATCGTCTGTCGGCGGGCCACCCCCACCACGCCTACCGTGGTAACTTTTGGAAAAATCAATTCGGTGGGGGGCTCGACCAATGTGATTCCCAATAAGGTCAAATTGGAGGGGACGTTTCGAACGATGAACGAAAAGTGGCGGCGGGAAGCGCACAAGCGGATGAAGAAATTGGTCAAGAACATGGCCAAGGCTATGGGGGGCGCGGCCCAGCTGACGATTGTGAAGGGCTATCCGGTACTGGTCAACAACGACGAGCTGACGGCCAAGGCCCGCCGCTACGCGGTGGAGTACTTGGGGGAGGAAAACGTTGTGGATTTGCCGATTCGGATGACGGCGGAAGACTTCGCCTATTTCTCCCACCAGTTGCCCGCCTGCTTCTACCGCCTCGGTACGGGCAATGTCGCCAAGGGCATTACTTCTCCCGTACATACCGATACCTTCGACGTTGATGAAGACAGCATGCGGCTGAGTACCGGATTGATGGCCTGGATGACCTTGCGGGAGTTGAGTGCCAGTTAAGGGAGGGGAAGATTTTTAATGATGAGCCAAGCCCGGTGAGGGAAAAGGGGAACAAAGGCTGCTCGGAGGCAGGTAAGAAGGAGGGACCTATGAGGAACCTGTGATGGACCTGTGGTGGACCTGTGATGGACCTGTGAGAGAAGATTTGGTGGCTTGATAGAATTTCGCCCACTGGGCGGGACCCGCCCTCAAGGCGCGATCTTTCATCGCCCCCCTTTGCGCAAACCATACCGAGGTACAGCTCCGCTACCCAGACCCAGAATTCCTCACTCCGGTCGGTTTAAAAACCAAAGAATTCCTAACATCTAGAATGAGAAATTCTGGTATATAGACGCTCGGAAGGTGGAAATTCCATAAAATCATTTGAGGGAAAATGCCATATGTCGGCTGTAGCCCCTGTAAAATAAGGTAAAAATTTCTGAAAAAAAGTTGCCCCCTCGTTCAAAAAGTTCGATTGCCCTCTGAGCTGTCAAGCTCGTCCGGGGCCCCAATTGCTACTTTTGTATCTGCCCACGGAATGGTCAATGGATGGAATTGAGAAGGTGCCCAGTGGCCAATTGAATCCCTTTGGGGAAGCTGTTGTGCTGATGGCTACCCCTACTCCAGAGAACTTGGGCCGCAAAACTTTTCGAGCCGCACTAAAGTGTTATGGTATTTTTTTCTATCTTTTGAGGCAACCTAATGGCCTGACCCGTCGTTAAATTCCTCTGTGACCAGAGTAGTTCCACTATCTCCTAAGTTTATTTTCTTTTTACAACCAACCGTTTAGACCCTTATGGCGAAAATTCTGATCGTAGATGACGAGCCCAGTATCCGTAAAACGCTGAGAGAAATCCTGGAATTTGAAAAATTTGATGTATCCGAAAGTCCCGATGGACTGGACGCCCTGGTCAAATTGAAGCAGGACAAGTACGACGTGGTGATCATGGACATCAAGATGCCCAAGATGGATGGCATGGAAGCCCTCGACCGCGTCCAGCTCTTGGTACCGGATACGCCGGTAATTATGATTTCGGGGCACGCAAATATCGATACCGCCGTAGATGCGGTCAA
The DNA here is from genome assembly GCA_937899855.1 of uncultured Saprospirales bacterium. Classification (GTDB taxonomy): domain Bacteria; phylum Bacteroidota; class Bacteroidia; order Chitinophagales; family Saprospiraceae; genus CALLVY01. The sequence continues at coordinate 13,100 of CALCCH010000034.1, forward strand.
AAAGGGGGCTTTTGACTTTATTGCCAAACCTCCCGATTTGAACCGCTTGCTCATTACGGTTCGCAACGCGATGGACAAATCAAGCCTGATCACCGAGACCAAGGTGCTCAAGAGTCGGGTGTCGCGGACCAAGACGCAGGAGATCATCGGTGACTCCAAAGCCATCAGCGGCATCAAGGAGACGATCGATCGGGTAGCCCCTACCGACGCCCGGGTCCTCATCACGGGCGGCAACGGTACGGGAAAAGAACTGGTTGCCCGTTGGATGCACGCCAAGAGCGGTCGCAATGGCGCCCCTATCATTGAGGTCAATTGTGCGGCAATTCCTTCGGAGTTGATTGAGAGTGAGCTTTTTGGTCACGAAAAAGGCTCTTTTACCTCCGCCCACAAACAGCGGATCGGAAAATTCGAACAGGCCAACGGCGGAACGATTTTTCTCGATGAGATCGGCGATATGAGCATGAGCGCACAAGCCAAGGTCTTGCGCGCCCTGCAGGAAAGCCGCATCACCCGGGTGGGAGGGGAAAAGGAAATCAAAGTGGACGTTCGCGTCATTGCGGCTACGAACAAAGACTTGCGGGCCGAAATCGCCATGGGCCGTTTTCGCGAGGATTTGTACCACCGATTGGCCGTCATCATCATCCACGTCCCTCCCCTCAACGAACGCCGTGACGACATCCCGATGTTGGTCACCCACTTCAATGCGCTGGTCTGTGGAGAATACGGTGTCCCCGAGAAGCAGTTTTCTCCCGAAGCTATCAAAACCTTACAAGCCGTCAACTGGACGGGAAACATCCGCGAATTGCGCAACGTGGTCGAGCGTTTGATTATCCTCAGTGGCGATACGGTCACCGAAAAAGAGGTGATGAACTACGTCATCCCTTCGAGTGGCAGCATGGTAAGCGAGTTCAAGCACCTGTTTGATCGCTTTCCCAACCTGGACGAATTGCAGCGCTTTATCGGCGAGGAATACCAAGCCTACAAAGCCTCCGGGGTGGCTAAAAACTAGGGAAGCCGTTGTCCCGAACAAGCCAAAGAATATTTGTTACATTTGCAAAAGCCTGCCGATTTCGGTAGGCTTTTGT
>CALCCH010000035.1 GCA_937899855.1 uncultured Saprospirales bacterium
CACCTCATGGCGTTTGGCGATCAGCTCCCGGTCGACGTACTGCCGGTAAGCCTTAGCGTCGCGGAGGCCTACGAAGTAGCTGCCATCGAAGACGAGGGTGGTGAGGCTGAGGCCCAGTTGGAGGTCGTTGCGGGTACCGAAGGCCACCTCGGTAAACTCTCCCTCCGGCGCGTTGGGATCAAAAGCCTGGGCGGGAATGAGGGAGGCGGGCAGTTGGACGAAGTAATTGTAGTTGACGCTACCGTCCAAGCGGGGCAGCCCGAAGGAGCGTCTTTCGACGATCTGCTCCTCGGCGTCCGCGATATTGACTTGGGCATTGCGGATGGAAAAATTATTTTCCATGGCGTAATTGATCGCCTGTTCGAGCGACAGGGTTTCGGAGTCTTGCGCAGTCAGGATAGCTTGGCCGAATAAGGCCAGGCACCCGGCAATTAGTAGTTTCTTCATTGGCAGTATTTTTCCAACAACTTTAGTCCTTTGGCGGAGGCGATGCCCCGCAAGTGATAAAAAATGTATTCTTGAAATAGGTTCTGACGATTGTAGCGGGCCAGGGGGAAATTGCTTTCGTCGACCAGGTCGAAGGTTTTGCCCACGTAGAGGCGGGCGATGATGTCGGGGTTGGCATCGGGGCGGTAGTAGCCCTCCGTTTGGCCCCTTTCGATGTTGCCCTTGATGGTCGCAAAGATGTAGTGCTCGTGAAAAGCTTCCATCAGTTCCCAGGCTTCGCGATAGTATTTTTGTAAGTCGTAGACGGCTCCCGGGTTGAATTCGCGTAGCTTCTGCGTCACGTGCCGAGCGATGCGAAGCATCTCATCAATGGCATTGGTGGATTCGGCTTGGATTTGCTGCATGACTACTTTTTCCGATTCGATTGATGCGGCCAGTACGTTGGCGATCAAATCTTTTTTATTGTCTACGTATTGATAGAGCGTCTTCTTGGAAATTCCCAACTCCCGCGATACATCGTCCATCGTAACGCTCTTGATGCCGTACCTCATAAAGAGGGATTCGGCAGTATTCAATATCCGCTGTTTGGTCTCCATTAATTGATTTGGTTCTAATTGTTCCTCAAAGGTCAGGCAAAAAGGCTATCCCTACGGGTGGTCAACTAGCTGCTGTTTTGCGCGTAAAAGTACACTGAAAAAACATTGGAAACAATTTTGAGTTCAAAAGTTTCCAACGTTTACTCCGTTTTTTGCCAAGCGGGAGTCCCTTACCGATGAAAGGACATTTTTTGTCGATGAAACGCAGATTTTGTCAGTTTTGGGGGATCTTTCTTACCTTTGGGAGCTCGTATTTTGCACGGTAAGGAGCCGGTCATCAGCCTGCGGTCGAACCACTCGTTCCCGGTACCGGTTTACCCCATAGAAAATTGCTTATTTTGGAAAAAAGGCACTACAAAGTATTGGGACTGATGTCGGGAAGCTCCCTGGACGGGCTGGACCTGGCTTTCTGCAATTTTGTATTGGAGGAGGGCTTGGAGGCCCTATCCTGGGAATTGATTGCGGCCGATACCTTTCCCTTTTCGCCCCAGTGTGTCAGCCGCTTGCACCACCTTGCCCAGCAAGATGCCCTGACCTTTGCCAAGACCCACGCCTACTTCGGACACTACCTGGCCGAACTCAGCCAGCAATTTTTATACAAACACCAGCTGAAGCCCGACTTTATCGCCTCGCACGGGCATACCATCTTCCACTACCCCGACCAACGCCTCAGCGTCCAGGTGGGGGATGGGGCCTCCCTGGCGGTGCTGACCGGCCTGCCCGTGGTGAGTGACTTCCGCACCCAAGATGTGGCCATCGATGGCGACGGGGCCCCACTCGCCCCCCTGGCGGATTACTACCTGTTTCGGGGTTACGACTACTACCTCAACCTCGGGGGCATCGCCAACATCAGCGCCCTGAATGGCCAACGGCCCGTCGCCTTCGACGTGGGCCCCGCCAATCAGGTGCTCAATGCGCTGGCCCAACTGCGGGAGCGCCCCTACGACGACGCAGGCGCGCGGGCCAGGCGCGGAACGGTCCAAGAAGACCTCCTGGAAAGCGTCGACGCCCTCCCCTACTTTGGCCAGGTGTATCCCAAATCCCTCGACAACAACTGGGTCCGCCAGCGGGTACTGCCGCTTTACCTCCAGCATCCCGCCAGCCCCGAAGACAAGCTGCGTACCGCCTGCGAGCAGCTCGCCCGCCAGGTGCGGCGCGCCATTGCCCTCATCGGCCAGCAGGAAAAACTTCCGCTCCGCCCCGAGGTACCCACTTCCAGCCTCTACCTGACCGGCGGCGGCGCCTTCAACCACTTTCTGGTCGAACGCATCGACCAACTTTGCGAACCACTCGGCGTATCCTCCATCATTCCGAGCGAAAAAATCATTCAATTCAAGGAGGCCATCCTCATTGCACTGCTGGGCGTTCTGCGTATGGAGCGCAAGGTAAACTGCTGGAGCTCGGTGACGGGCGCCAAACGCAATACCATCGGTGGCAGCGTCTACTGGGCCTAAACCATTTGCCATGAAGGACAAACGCATCTTTGTAACGGGAGGAACGGGCTTTTTGGGCTCTTACCTGCTGCGCTACCTCGTCCAACGGGGCTACCGCAACGTGCTGGCCCTGCGCCGCCCCAACAGCAGCAGCCAGCTGGTGGGACCCATTCGGGAGCAAGTCCAGTGGATCGAAGGTGATATCCTCGACGTCGGCTTTTTGGAAGAGGTCCTTTTGGAAGTCGATCTGGTGTACCACTGCGCGGGGATGGTCAGCTACCACCCCCGACATACCGAGCGGATGATCGAGATCAATGAGATGGGGACCGCCAATGTGGTCAACGTCCTGCTCCACCACGGCAAGGGGCGGCTCTTGCACGTGAGTTCGATCGCTGCGATTGGGCGCAGCAAAGAAAACCGACACATCAGTGAAAGCAGCAAGTGGGTCCGCTCGCCCCTCACCAGTTATTATGCCATCAGCAAGTTTTTGGCGGAGCAGCAGGTGTGGCGGGGTATTGCGGAAGGTTTGGACGCGGTGATCATCAACCCCTCCATTATCATCGGCAGTGGTTTTTGGGACCGGGGGAGTGCCCGATTCTTTCCCCGTATCGAAAAGGGACAACGGTTTTACCCCCTGGGCAGCAGTGGCTTTGTCGACGTTCGCGACGTGGCTCGGCTGGCCATCGAGCTCATGGAGAGCGACATCAGTGCGGAGCGTTTTATTGCCAATGGCGCCAATTTGTCCTACAAGAAATTTTTCCAAATCATCGCCCAGTCGCTGGGGGTAGCTCCCCCCCGGACGGCAGCGGGCCCCTGGCTCAGTGGCATCGCCTGGCGAGTGGAGGCCCTGCGTTCCTGGCTGACGGGCAGCAAGCCGTTTTTGACCAAGCAGAATGCCCTGCTCGCCGGTGTCCACTTTACTTACGACAACCAAAAATCGGTCGACACCCTGGGCTTTAAGTACTTCCCCATCGAAGAAACCCTTTCGGCTACCGCCGAGCAGTACCGACAAAGTAGCTCGGAACGGATTCTTCCCCTGCTGTAGCCTACACCTTATATACAAGCATTGCTCTATGGCCAAGAAACTATCCCACCTCGACGAAAGCGGCCGACCCCGCATGGTCGACGTTTCCCACAAGCCCGATACCACCCGACTGGCCACCGCGGAGTGCCAGGTGTATCTGGGCGAAATCATTCTCCGTGCCCTGCAAGCCGACGATTTTAACACCAAGAAGGGATCGGTTTTCCACACGGCCATCATCGCCGCCACCATGGCCGTCAAAAAAACGGCCGAGGTCATTCCCCTTTGTCACCCCCTGCCCCTCCGGGGCTGCCAGACGGATATTGAAGTGGTAGATGCCGCCCACGTCCGCATTCGCTGTACGGTAAAGACCAACGGCCCGACGGGTGTGGAAATGGAGGCCCTACACGGTGCCAGCGTGGCGGCCCTCACGATTTACGACATGTGCAAGGCCCTATCGCACGACATTCGGATCGAGCAATTACAGCTGCTGCGCAAAACGGGCGGAAAACAGGATTTTGAACGCGGGGCTTAGGGATGGGCCGCCACCCATACTTCCCCATCTTCAAAGTATTCTTTCTTCCAGATGGGCACCGTCTCCTTGAGCGTATCGATGGCGTACTGACAGGCCTCGAAGGCGGCCTTGCGGTGGGGCGTTGCGACGGCAATGACGACGGCAATCTCGCCGATGGCCAGGGTCCCCACCCGGTGGTGGATGGAGACGGCGAGGGCCTCCCAGCGTTGGCCCAGGGTAGCGGCGATTTTTTGCATTTCCTTGCGGGCCATGGGGATGTAGGCTTCAAAATCGAGCCGGAGGACGCGGCGGCCCTTGGTCTGGGCCCGTACCGTACCGATAAAGACGGTGTTGCCCCCCGCTTCGGGATGATTGACGAAGTTGATGCTGACCTGGGTATCGAGGGGCTGGTCTTGGATTTGGATATCGTGCTGCATGGGAAGGGGCTTAGCCACCGCTGACGGGGGGTAAAATGATAATCTCGTCGTTCTCCGACAGCTCGAAGCTGTCGTCTTGATACGTTTCGTTGACGGCGAAGGACAGTTTGGCCAGGCGCCTAAAGTCGGGATACTGCTGGCAGAGGTAGGCGCGCAATTCGGCGATGGTGCGCAAGTCCTCGCGTTCGACCACCTGGCTGGTGCCCCGCAAGATGTCCTTGGCGATTCCGAAGGCGGTAAGCTTCACTTTCATGGTTGGAGCGGCATTTTCCGCGGTTGTTGATGGAAATGGGTTAAGACGCACTAAAAATAAACAAATCATCCGGATAAAATACCCCTACCACACATGTCGCTCATTCCCCATTACGACCGCCTTGACCACCTCGCCTACGTCGTCCCCGACCTCCCCACCGCCATCCAGGCCATCGAAGACGCCCTGGGCGTAAGCCCCCAGCCGGGCGGACGCCATCCCCGGCGCGGGACCTACAATGCCCTGCTCCGAATCGGGGAACGTTGCTACCTCGAATTGTTGGCGGTAGATCCGGCCACCGAGGTTGCCCCACCGCGGTGGATGGGAGTCGATGCGGTCGATCGGGCCCGGCTGACGCGTTGGGCCCTGCGATCGGATCAGCTGGCGGTGGATGCGCAGCGGCTCGCCACCCTCCAGCCCGCACTGGGCCAAATCCAAGCGGGCCACCGCCGCATGGCCGACGGCCAGGAACTGCACTGGCAACTGACCATTCCCCGGAGCCACCCCGCGGTCGAACTCCTTCCCTTTTTTATCGACTGGCAGCAGTCGCCCCACCCCAGCACGTCCTTGCCCCCAGCTTGCCAACTGGAGCGGCTCGATTTTTTTCACCCCCAATCCACCCACATCAGCAAGCAATGGCACCAACTGGGCCTCTCCACCCCCGTGGCCGCCGCGGAGCGGGTACGAATCAGGGCGACCCTGCGCAGCTCCCGGGGTAGCCTCGTCCTGGAGTAGCGCCAAATAAATTGAGATTGGGTGGTGGCGCGGGGTCAGCGGGAAAAAGTGTCAAGCCCTCGGGAAAAAGAGCCTAGCCCTCTGGTAGGTATTTCCCACATCTTTGTGTTGTAATTAATTCATCCACACAAAATACAGGATCATGTTACAGCAAATCAATCAAAGCAGTTTTGAACAAACCATCCAGGACAACGAAGTGGTCTTGGTCGACTTTTATGCCGACTGGTGTGGTCCTTGTCAGGCGCTTCACCCTACTTTGGAAAAGCTTTCCAAGGAATATTCGGGAACCGCCACCATTGCCAAGGTCAACGTCGATCAGGAGCCCGAACTCTCCCAAAATTTTGGCGTACGGAGTATCCCGGCCTTGTTTTACTTCAAGAATGGGGAGCTGGTGGGCAAGCAGAATGGAGCCCAGCCTTACCACATCCTCTCCCAGAACTTGGATCAGGTTATTAACGGCTAGGAGGTCTTTTGGTAAGACTTTCCAATCATCATAGGTTAGAAATTAGGTTTTTGAATAATTAACGAAAGCCGGAACCTGGCTCTGGGTTCCGGCTTTTCTATGTCACAAGATGGAGCCTATTCTCCTTTTTTTAATTTAAAGCCCAAATTATTGTCTTTGTGGCTTGTTTTTTGGGCGGTTTTTACCGCTAAATTCCCCTCAATTTTCTCCCCAACACCAGTCCGTCAATCAGCTTTTTATTGCTGCCGCCTCCGTGGTGGTCCCTCCCCGCCAAATTGATCGAGGCCTTCTAGTTGTGGTTATGCTCAATTTAATCATTATACAATCAAACCATGAAAAAAATTAAGTCTCTTAAAATGGATGCATCGAGGCGCCAGCTTTCCCCGGAGGAGCTGCGCATGATGAAGGGGGGGAATAATTCTATGTCTGGCTCGCTGGGCCTTCCCGACTGGGCCGGTGGCGACAACCCCAACAAACCGGGAGGTGGGGATGGCGATCCACCGCCAGAAATCGGTACGCAAAGAGCTTTCTTCTGCGCCCAGGATATCTAAAACTACTTTTAAAGCCAAAGGGGGAACGTTTACCGTTCCCCCATTTCTTCGTCACCCCAGGGCACCTTCCCGCTTTCACTATGCAACGAGTTCACCTTATTCTCACGTTCTGTCTCTGTCTTGGTCTCTCGCCCGCGGCGATTGCTGGGGGCTCGCTCGTTGATAGTCTACAAAAGGTTCTCCGACACACTTCCCATTCCCTTGACCGGCTCGATCTCTGCCTGGCACTCGCCCGGGCCCAACGGGAGGTCAAAGCCTACCCGGCCGCCATCACCTGCTACGAAAAAGCCATCGATCTAGCGCTCACGCTCGAACGGGCCGATCGCCGCAGCGCCGCCTTGCTGGGAATGGGAGAGGTATACCGCCAGCAAGAAAATTATTCCCTTGCCATCGAGACCTTTCAGCGGCTACTCCGGGAAAAGGAATTGTACGACCAGTCCTTCCTCGCCGATGTCAACCACCGCATCTCCAAGGTCTACCGCGCCAAGGGGGACTTCGAACGGGCCTACAACTACCAAATTCAGGCCCTCGAAATTCGCAAGGACAATCGGGATACCGAAGGAATCGCCCGTTCCAACTACCAACTGGGTTCCCTGTTCTTCTTTCAAAACAACTACACCCTAGCCCTCGAATACTACCAGAAGACGCTGGAAAAGGCACTCGAACTCAATAACGAGCAATTGCTCTACATGAGCTACGGGGCCATCGGCAGTACGTACAACAAGCTCGAACGACTCGACCTGTCCATCGATTACAACCACTTGGCCCTGGAGTTGGCCGAGCGGCAGGCCAATCAAACCGCCATTGCCTATGCCTTGCACAACATCGGAGCGGATTACTACGCCATCGACTCCTTTGCCATGGCACGGGAATACTTTGACCGGGCCCGACTGCAAAAGAAAGCCTTACAGGATCAGTGGGGGGAAATGGCCAGCTTGCGGATGCTGGGCAATACCTTGCTGAAGTTGGGGCAGTGGGCCGAGGGTTTGGCCTGCCTGGAACAATCGCTGCTGATGGCTCAAAATCTCGCCTCGCGGCCCCGGGTTTTGGAGGCCTACGAATCCCTGGCGCAGGCCTACGAGGACCTGGGGGAGGGCAACCGGGCCGTTACCTACCTCAAGCGCTACATCGCCCTCAAGGATTCGCTGGTCAACGAAAGTACCTTGCAAAAGATGGGAGACATTGCCAGCGACTACGAGATTCAGCGTCGGGAAAAGGAACTGGTTAAGAAAGATTTTCAAATTGCCCAGTTGCACAAAAAGGTACTCGGCGGCAGTATTCTCGTTTTGCTCGTCCTCCTGTGGTTGATCCACAACCGCTACCAGAACGCCTACCGCTACAGCGAAAAGTTGAAGCGCAAGAACCTCAAAATTCACCAACAAAACGAAGAGCTGGCCCAGGCCAATGCCCTGCAAAAACGCAGCAATGAACTGCTGCGTCGCAACAACGAAAAAATCCAATCGCAGAACAAAAAGCTGGAAAATTCCAACCTCGAGCTCCAGCGCTTTGCCTACATCGCCTCGCACGACCTCAAGGAACCGCTCCGGACCATTGGCTCCTACGCCAGCCTGCTCAACCGCCGCTACCAGGCCGCCCTCGATCAGGACGCCCGGGAGTTTTTGCAATTCATCACCAGTGGGGTCAACCGCATGTACAACCTGCTGGGCGAGGTGCTGCACTATTCCAGTTTGGATGGCGAAACCAGCGTGGAGCAGCAAAGCTGGGTGGACCTCAACGAATTGATGAGCGAAGTACGCGAGAATTTGAGCGAGATGATTTACGAAAAAAATGCGCGTTTGATCGTGGAGGATCTGCCGGGCGTCCGCGCCAATTCCAACCACTTGTTGCAGATTTTCCAGAACCTGATTTCCAATGGCTTGAAGTACAACGAAAGCCTGGAGCCCCTGGTACACATTTCGTGCCGCCGACAGGGAAAATTCTACGAGTTCGCCATCCGCGACAACGGCATCGGTATCGACATGCAGTTTCGGGAAAAAATCTTTGAGGTCTTTCAGCGACTCCACGCCCGCGACACCTACGAGGGCACCGGGATTGGGCTGGCCATTTGCAAAAAGCTGACCGTACAGTACGGCGGTGACATCTGGCTCGAATCCGAAATCAAGGGGGGCAGCTGTTTTTACTTTAGCCTACCCATGCCCGAGGAAGAACGCTGGAAAACGGCCCTCAACCAAAACGCCGAGCTCGTCTAAATCGTCTTCTCCAACGACGTAGTGCCCTACCATCTGCTCCACCGTTGGGTCGAGCTGCGGGATTTTTCCCAGAAGTCCTTTCAAGAGTATCCTTTACTTGCCTGCTGAATCTCCTTCGTCGATTTGGTCTACCGTAGGGGCTTTTCCGCCCCCACTGCGTTGCCAGCAGTGTCCTCTCGATGGGAATCGGGGGCTGCGCTTCGTTTTGGCGCCTCGTTGGAACGCAAATGACCGCATCCTCGCCAACAAAAACATTTTAAAATGGCTTCTAGTTATCTGGGATTTTTTTCGGATCGAGAATCTACTGTATTATCTTGGGTTGTGTATTACCGATACCCATTTATCACCCGACGGTAGGCCTAATCGAACCGACCGTCGCAAAAACCCAGTTACCTATGCTCCAAAAATTTACCACTTGCTTCGTTTTCTTGCTCGGGATGGGCCGCCTCCTGGCCCAAACGCCCGATATCGTCATTACCGAGATCAACTACAACCCCGATGGACTGGACGACATCGAGTTTATCGAATTGTACAATAATGGCGACATGGTCAACCTGGAGGACTACACCTTATCGGGGGTCACCTATACCTTTCCCGACGTAGAGTTTGGGGCGGGGGAATTTATCTTGATCACCGAAAATGCCCGGACGTTTGAAAGCAAATTTGGACGGAGTGCCGTGGAGTGGACCGAGAGCAACCTGGGCAATGGCGGAGAAGAAATCGTCCTCCGGGATGCCAACGGTACAACTGTCGATTCGGTCCTCTACGACGATACGGACGACTGGGCGCAGATGCCGGATGGCTTTGGCGCCTCCCTGGTCATTTGTGATGTCAATGCCGAAAACAGCACCCCCACCAACTGGCAAAGTTCGACCAACTTCCTGGGCCGAGCGGGCAATCGAGCCCTCTACGCCTCCCCCGGTGCCTTGAAAACCTGTCTTTCCGAACCCTTTGTCTACTTTACCCGCTTCCAACGCTTAACCCGGGAGGCCGAGGCCGATACCGTAGGCCATTCGATCCAAATGGAAAACCCCAACGGCAGTCCCTCTTCGGTCAGCATCAGCATTGGCCCCGCCTCCACCGCCTCTCCCGACGACTACCAGCTGCTCACCCCCACCGTCGACTTTACGGGCCTGAGCCCCGAACTGCCCTTTGTCGACCTCATCATCAACAACGATGACGAGGTCGAAGGAACCGAATTTGTGGACTTGATCATCACGGCGGAAAGCAACATCGGGGCGGTGTACAACAGTACGGCTCGCTATTACATTTACGACGACGATACCCCGCTCGACGAGGGCATCATCCTCATCGGCGTTTTCAGTACGCAGACGGTCAACAGTTCGCAAAACGAATACGGGGTAGAGTTGTACGCCCTCAAGAACATTGCGGACCTGAGTAAGTACAGCGTGGGCGTCGCCAATAATGGGGACGGCAGTGATGGCATCGAAATTCCCCTGCCCGCGGTGAGCGTGACGGCTGGGGATTCCTACTTTATCAGTGAAGACAGCACCCGCTTCTTTGACTTCTTTGGCTTTTTCCCGGACTTTACCCACCCCTCCATCTGGGCGACGGGCAACGATGCCATCGAGGTTTTCGAAAACGACCGGGTCATCGATACTTACGGGCTGATCGACGTGGACGGAGCGGGGGAGCCCTGGGAATACGAAGCGGGCTGGGCGGTTCGCATTTCGGAGGCGGGCCCCGACGGTACCGACTTTATCCCCAGCGATTGGATCATCAGCGGGATTGGGGAATTGACCGGCGTGGTCAACGATTCCTGTCTCACGCCCTACCCGCTCGGTCAGTTTTCCCACCGGAACACCGAGACGCCCGTCTCCGCACCGGCCCTCGGACAAGCACTCGATGTTCGGCTCTCCCCCAACCCCGTCGGCGATTACCTCCTACTTGAATATGACTCCCAGGCCCAGGCGGGCCCGGTAGAGGCCGCGATTTATACGACTACGGGACAGCTGCTGCGGAGCGGCGAGCGCTCGACGGAGCTGGGGCAAATTCGGTGGAATACGAGTGGGCTGGCGCCCGGTATCTACCTCGTTCAGTTGCGTAGTGCGGAGGGCTTAGAGGTCTTGAAATTTATCAAACAATAGCGTTGCGACCGATAAGGTTACCAAAGGATTAGGAAAGGACTCGCCCGCGGGCGGGTCTTTTTTTTTGGAGGACCGAATGATTCCGGGCATTGGTTGGGTCCAAGTTGGAGCAGCAAACAAAACGGGGCCGATTGCTGTTGTCCAATGGCTTGTGCTAAGTGCCGTTTGGAGTTTCAAATTTGGCCAGCAGTCACCCCAAAAGTTTCCCACAAATCTCTATCATTGCAGCATGACGATTAAACGCTACTTCGCCTTGGCCGCCTTACTCTTGAGCCTCTCTCCAGTTTGGGGCCAAAGTCCGGTCGAAAAAATCCAACACTTGCTCGACACCTTTTCCTTCCCCAGCCCCGAGATGGGCGTCAGCATCGGGCTGGTCATCGGGGGAGAAAGTCATTTCTTCCACCGGGGCTACACCGACCAGAGTCAACAGCGGCGGGTCGACGAGCAGTCGATCTTCGAAATCGGCTCAATCACCAAATTGTTTACCGGCTACCTCGTCGCTCAGGCCGTTACCGAAGGGCAATGGACCCTCACCGACCCCATCGACACCTACCTGCCCGATACCCTCCACCTCCACCCGGACATTCAAAACTATATCAGCATCAGCGACTTGGCCTCCCACCAGTCGGGCCTGACCGAGCTCGACCTTGGGGCCCTGGTTCAGGTCAACCCCAAACAGCCTTTCAACGAAGTCAGTCTGGCGGCCATCGATCAAATCCTACGGACCTGTGAGGGCCTACCCAATTACGGCAGCTACCGCTACTCCAACCTCTCGTACATCCTCCTCGGACAGTTGCTGGAGCAACGCTACGCCCAGAGCTACGCCAATCTCCTGAAGACCAAAATTCTGGTGCCCGCCCGGATGGAGCGCACCCTGACCACCGACTACGACGTCCCCAACCGAACCTCCGGCTACAATGCGGCGGGCGTTCTCCAGGACTTTTTCGAATGGAACCTGAGTGCCCCCTGTGGTTTGATCAAATCCAGTGCGGCCGATCTGACGCGTTTTCTCCGCCACTTCCTCCTCGTACGCACGGGCGATCCGGGGCAAGCCAACCGCTTACTGGAAACGGTGTATTTCAAAAATGCCTTTATTGAATTGGGCCTGGGACTCAATATTTTACGCGATGAGCGGGGGACCGTGTACGCCAAAAGCGGCGATAGCTTTGGCCAGTCGAGTGTGCTGGCCTACGACCCCGTACAAAATTGGGGCCTAGTGATCCTGACGACCCGAGCCGATCCCACGGCGCGTACCCTCTACGACCATATTTACCGGCAAATACTGAGCGGGAAGTGAACCAATGCCAACGATGCCTACTACGATTACATCCTGGATCAGGAGGGGGCCTACGCCCATTCCTTTTTGATCGGTCGGATTCTCCAAGCCAAAAAGAAGAAGCTGTACTTCCGCTACTTTAATGCCCAGGGACGCTGGGACCAGGAACCCATCGTGGTGAAATACCGCAAGATCACCCAACTCAACGTCAACGACCGGTATACCGATATTTTTAGCAAATATCTGCGGTACCGCTAATCGATCCAAAACTTAGGACTTGGAATGGTCCGGGTGGAATGGTGACACGGAAGCGCCCAGCCTCAAAAAGCGTAACCAAAGGCCAGGTTGAAAACGGCATCCCGCAGCTGTAGGCGGTCTCCCACCCAGCGTTGTCCTTGGGGTAGCCAGGGTCGGGTAAGAGGAAAGCCAAAGTCGGTCCGCAGAAGCAGGACCTGAAAATCAAAACGCAGTCCGAAGCCGGTGCCGACGGCCAGTTGGCGGTAAAAATCCTCCAGGCGAAAAGTGGCCAATTCATCATTCCGCGTCCCTCCCCGAAACAACCAAACGTTGCCCGCATCCACAAAGAAGCCGAGTTCGAGTAGGCTACTGATCCGGGGACGCCATTCCAGGCTGCCCTCCAGCAGGAGGTCACCGGTGCCCGAGAAGAAAAAGGTTTGATCGGTGGGCTCCACACTACCCGGACCGACCCGACGGGGTGGAAAAGCCCGGATGCTGTTGGGACCGCCCACCGCGTAGAGATCAAAAAAAGGCAGCAGCAATTCCTCGCCGAGGGGAAAGGAAAATTGAGCGGCCAGGCGTCCCGCTAGGGTATGCTTGGCGGAGGGGCGCCAGAAGTAACGCCAATCGTTTTCCCACTGCAAAAACTGACTCTCGTCATTGGCCCGAACGATATTGCTGTCGCGGTTGAGCAGGCGATTGGCCGCAAAGGCCATCCGCCCTCGATAGTAGAAATTGTGCGTTTGCCACTGCTTCAAACGGCTGTCAAAGAGGTAGACGTAGGCAGGTTGGTACAGCAGCATGGGTTCCAGGCTGAGGAAGAAGCCATCCTCCGCCGCCACCTCGTCCAGTAAAAAGATCTGTACCAGTAGGCGACGCAGCTCGTCCACCTGGTACTGCGGGGCCTGCCAGACCACGCTGATGGGCGTCAATTCGTGTTGGATGGCGGGTCGGCGGCGCCACAGGTAGGACAGTTTCCAGTCGAAGGTATTGAAGGTAACGGCGGGGGCAAAATTGGGGTCGGTCCGTAGCCCGGCGAGCAATTCGGTAAAGTTTTCTTCCCGCAAAAAATCCTCGGTCCCGTTGAGGGGAATGCTGATGCGGTCGATCGAATAGGAAAAGGAGGCTTTGGTTTGGCCCACGAGTGCTTTGGGCCAGGCGCGTTTGCGGAAGGGGACGATCAATCCGGGCTTGGACAAGGCCAGCTGAATTTCCTGTTGGACGCGCGAGGCGATATTGGCGACCAGGGGAAAGTTGTACTGTCCGTTGAAGCTGACGCGCAGGCGTTCGGCGCCCCGGAACAGATTGCGGTCCAGGTAAGTGGCGGTAATTTCGGGACCGGCGTAGAGCCCCGCACTCAGGGAGCCCCCGACGGAGCCTTCGACGGTTTTCAACTGGCGGGGCCGCAGCTTGATGCGGACGTCGAGGAGGCTGTCGGACTGGGGAGCCGCTTCGAATTGGACTTCGACGAATTGATAGGTCTGGAGAAAGGATAAGCGCTCCAGGGTAGCCCGGTGATCGGTCGTCGAATAGTATTGGCCCGCCCGGAGGAGGATGGCCTCGCGGAGGGCCGCGGGCCGCAGCAATTCGCGGGACGAGAGGATGGTCAGGCCATCGTACTGGAGGGTGTCCCGGGCTTGGGGACGGTTTTTATCAAAATCCAAGTCGGGGTATACGACGATTTGACGGATGGTTTGGCGGGGCAGGTGGGTGGAGTCGACGTTCGGCTTGAGAGCCAGTTCGAGTTGCACCTCGCGCCCGCCGCCCAGGGTATCGGCCCGAAATTTTAGGTAATCGCTGCGAAAGAGGTAGTGCCCCTGGCGGCGGAGGGCGGTGGTGATGCGTTCGCGTTCCCGCTTGAGCAAGTCGAGCTGGTAGGGGTCGCCCAAGCGCAGGAGGCT
>CALCCH010000036.1 GCA_937899855.1 uncultured Saprospirales bacterium
CCAGCGGTCGGCCAAAATGTCGATTTTCTTGGCGGAGGGAAAGGCTTCGTTGCTGCCCGGTACGGGGGAGACGAGTTTGGTCGTCAGGGTTTGTACCGTTGGCCAGAGGAAGGGATGGGGATTGTAGATGGCAGACTGGAGGATGTTCTGCTGCTCGTGGTACAGCAAGTCGCGGTTGCCCGCCCAGATGTTCTCCGCATCGTCCTGGGAAATTTTCAGCCAAGCCCGGTACTCGTCAATTCCAATCCCCCCGAGACAGTAAATTTTTTCCATCTCCTCCATTCCCCCCGCTTGAAAAGCCAGGTGTTGCCAAAACAGGTCTTCAAAAACGGCCTCGTTCCCACCCAGGATACTCGCCTGAAATTCCTCCAGGCCATCGGGAATAATGACGCGCCAGTAATCGAGGTCGACACTTTCCTCCCCGATGATGCCCGATACGATGGCCGCTAGTCCTGCCCATTTGAACTTGGTGGGGTTCTGGTGGTAAATATCGGCGTAAGCGCAGGTGATCCGATCGTTGGGAGTGGGCAAATTGGCGTTCCGTGGGAAGTTGTTGCGGTTCTTGACCGCTTCGGCATTCCAGGTCTCCACCGGATCCGCGGCCGCGGTTTCGGACCACCCACATTCGGGTTCGCGGCTATCCAGACTACCGGAATTTTCAAAAGTCAAACGCGTTTGGAAAGGCAGTACTACCGGATAATCCTCCGACAAGTTGAGGTCGAGCGTACCCCCCAAGCTCGTGCCCGGCTGCCAATCGCCGACGCGATTTTTCACTTCCAAGCGGATCTTGTAAAAACGGGCTTCCCCGTGGAGCAAATCCCCCAGCGAACTGTACAGCGAAATCAATTGCAGGGCATCCGCCGCTAACATCACGGCGCCCCCCGTCCGGAAGGCAATCTCAGACAGCACCGACTCGTCGACACCTTCACTCAGCCCCACCGTGTAAATGCTCACCCCGTTTTGGCAAGCCAATTCCACCAGGGCATCGATCGACACCCCACCGTGAGTATCCTGCCCATCCGTAAAGGCGATGATGGCCTTGTTGTCGTTCTTGCCTTCATCCGCCACGAAGGGAATCAGATTGTAAATGGCTTGATAGAGCGGCGTCCCACCTTCCGCCTGCCCAGCCAGCGATTGGATGACGGCAGCCAGGCTAGGCGGATCGTCCCCGAAGGACTCCAGCAATTCGTAGGGCCGCTGATAGTTGCCACTCGCCGAGAAAGCAGCGACGGCCGCCTCATCGCCCCCGTCGAGCAGTTCGACAAAGCTGCGCCCCGCTACCACGCGATCGTCGCGGGGATCCGTCGAATTGATCGACCCCGACTGGTCGAACAGCAGCCCCGCGGAATAGGGTCCCACCAACTCGTCCGCTTCCTCGCTCACGCTCAGGATGCGGTAGCTCAAATCCGAACCACCCGTGGTCAGGGAAAAGTACTCCGCCCCCAGCCCTTCGATAAAGCTACCGAAGTGATCAACGGCAAATACCTTCATTTCCAGTTCCAAGATATTGCCCGTTGTATTGACGATGTTGACGCTTTGTACCCCACCGGCGGGGACGCCTTCCAAGTCGGGCACCAGTTCGTTGAATTCTTTTTGACAAGCGGAAAGACTGAGCAAGAGCAGCAGTAGGAAAAGTTGGGGGATGGTTTTCATGGTTGTCTTTTTTGAGTTAAGCCCGAATGCGGGGCGTTTAGGAAAGGTAAAAGGCCAGGCCAAATTTTAGCCCCGCGGTCGTATTGCGCCCCCATTCGAGGTAAGCGCCCATCTTGGGTTTGAAATAATAGCGGGCCCCGATGAGGAAGTGGGGCGTTACTTGATCGTTGGCCACCCGACGGTCGGTATTGGTAAGTACCATCCGGCGGTAGGTGGCTCCGAGGGCCAGGTAGGGATCGAGTTTTTCCAGGACGTTAAAATGGTAAGCGGCGTGCAAACCTCCCGTGTAGTAGCGATACTGGTAGTTGAATACCGGCACCTTCCACATTTGCGTACCCACCGAAAGCCCCACACCCACGTTCTCCCAGACTTGACGTTCGTACATCAAGTGCAGGGCGGGCAAAAAGGTCTTGACGTCAACCTGATCCAGTTCGGCGGCCCGGCCCGCCACATCGACGGTACCCACCACTCCCGTTCCCACTTGGATGATGGAACTCCGCCGCTCAAAGTGATAGGGCTCGGAAAACAGCGATTGCCAATCCCAGTAGTTCGCCCGGGAAGGGGTTAGGGGTGTCGTTCTTTCAAGGGAGTACTGCCCCTGGGCAGCACTCAAAAAGGGCAGTGCGCCGAGGAGAAAGAAGAGAAAAAAACGACTCCACCGCAGGGAAGGTAAAGATGGGATGGGGGGCTTACTACTGGTCATGGTCCGTGCTAATTTTAGGGTTCGAAAGTCTCGCTCGCATATCCTGGCCAGGGAAAGTCGCGTGAGGACTTTCCAGACCGAATGGGGATCGAGTGGTGAATCGAAAGTAAGCCTTTGGAGGAGCAATTCTAAAAATCGGCAGGGCAATCCACGGCGGGAGCTCAAAAATCAGTGTATATGATGAAGCCTAATTCATCATTGTTGACGACTGGGCGGGCACTATCCGAACCCGTACCGATTTGGAGGTGGGGGTCCGGCTGATGTCGGCGATGCTATCGATGGGAACGAGCGAATTGGCCTCCGGGAAATAGGTCGCCACACAACCACGGGGAATGTCGTACTTCACCACGATAAAACGCGGCTCGCGACGCAACTCGCCGTCGTAGGTACTCGTGAGGTCCACCACCGTTCCCGCCTTGAGTTCCAGCCGGGCCATGTCACGGCCGTTCATCAACACCACCCGGCGCTCGTTGTAAATGCCCCGGTAGCGATCGTGGAGGCCGTAGATCGTCGTATTGTACTGATCGTGACTCCGCAGGGTCATCATCAATAGCTCGTCGGCAGCGAGGGCTTCGCGTACCGGACTCAGTTGTTCGTTGACCGTAAAATTCGCCTTGCGGTTGGTCGTCGTCCATTGCCGATTGCGGGCGCCATTGGGCAGGTAAAAACCATCCGGCTGGCGCACCCGGCGGTTGTAATCCTCAAAGCCGGGAATGATCGCTTCGATGTGCTCGCGGATCCGATCGTAGTCGCGCGCCATGACAGCGTAATCGACACTGCTGTCGGGCAAAGTAGCTTCCGCTAGACGACAGATGATTTGCACTTCACTCAGCAGGTTGGGCGCGGCGGGCAAATTGAGGCCCCGTGAGGTGTGGACTTGCCCCATGGAATTTTCGACGCTGACTAATTGGACCTTGCCACTATGAACGTCCTGCTCCGACCGCACCTTGCAAGGCAGCATCAGCGCGGTACGACCGTGGACGAGGTGACTGCGATTGAGCTTGGTGGATACCTGGACGGTCAGTTCACAGCTTTGGAGGGCCCGCGCGGTAAAAAGGGTATCGGGAGTGGCGGAGAGAAAATTGCCGCCCAGCGCCATAAAGACCCGGGCCCGCCCTTCGTGCATGGCCCGGATGCTGGCCACCACGTCGTAACCGTGGGCACTCGGCGCCACAAAACCGAAGCGACGGCGAATACCTTCCAGCAAAAAAGCCGGAGGTTTTTCCCAAATGCCTACCGTGCGATCGCCCTGGACGTTGGAGTGTCCCCGCACCGGACAGGTGCCGCCACCGGGGATGCCCACGCTGCCCTTGAGCAAAAGCAGATTGACAATCTCGCGAATCGTTTGTACCGCATTCCGGTGTTGGGTCACCCCCATCGCCCAGCAGATGATGATCTTTTTACGCGTGGCGATCAGCTCGACACTGGCCTCCACCGACGCCCTACTCAATCCCGTTGCTGCGATGAGCTCGTCTACCGAGTAGTCGGCCAAGCTCGCGGTAAAGTCTGCGTAGCCCGCCGTCTGCGTACGAATAAACTCCTGATCAAAAACGGTACCGGGCGCTGCTTTTTCGCGCTCCCACAAGAGCAGCAGGATGGCCTTGAACAGGGCCAAGTCGCGATTGACCTGTACCTGCAGGTACAAATCGCTGAGCCTTTGTCCCCCACTCAACAACGAGCTAGGACTTTGCGGATCGACGAAGGTATGGAGGCCCGCCTCCTGCAGGGGATTGATGCTGATGATCTTGGCGCCCCCTTGCTTCGCCTTAGCCAGGGCGGAGAGCATCCGCGGGTGATTGGTCCCGGGGTTTTGTCCAACGACGATCACCAAATCGGTGCGGTAAAAATCTTCCAGCGTCACCGAGCCCTTACCAATTCCCAGGGTTTGGGAAAGGGCCGCTCCACTCGACTCGTGACACATGTTGCTACAATCGGGAAGGTTGTTGGTGCCCAGGTCCCGCGCAAAAAGTTGGTAGGAGAAAGCCGCCTCGTTACTGGCGCGACCGGAAGTATAGAAGATGGCTTCGTCGGGGGAATGGAGGGCCCGCAAGTTTTCCGCTATCTTGGCAAAGGCCGCCTCCCAACTGAGGGGACGGTAATGCTTTTGTCCCGGCTCTAAAATCAGGGGTTCGACCAAGCGGCCACTTTTCCCCAATTCATAGTCCGACCACTGGGACAGTTCGGCTACGGAATAGCGCGCAAAGAAATCCGCGCCGATCCGTTTGCGCGTTCCCTCCTCGGCTACTGCCTTCGCGCCATTCTCACAATATTCCCCAATCCGGGAACGCTTCCCCGTTTTGGGATCGGGCCAGGCACAACCGGGACAATCGAAGCCGCCCGACTGGTTGAGCTTCGCGAGGGTTTTGATCGTTTTTACCAAGCCCATTTCCTCAAAGCCGTGTTGCAGCGCCGAACGCACCGCCGGAATCCCTCCCGCTCGATCTTTGGGATCCGTCACCTGGAGCCCCGTAAAGCTAGGCGAGGTGCGCGGATTGATTTTCTCCGTAGTCTTTGGTGCCTCGTCTTTCATTATTACAGCTTGTGTTGGTTTTCCAAGGGATGGGGAAATTGATCGCCTTCGTCTTCGTGGGGCCTTTGGTGCAGACACTGGAAATCCTTTTCCACCAGAATAAACAAAGGATCGTCCGCTCGTCCGGTACTGAGCGAGGTTGCGGCGTTTTGAAAACCCACGCGATCCGTCTCGGTCCACTCCTCCGCGATGCCCATTGGTACCTTCACCAAGATCTCGTGATCGCGATAGTGAGCCTGTACGGTGGTAGCCCCCTCGTCGCGAACCAGAGCGTAATGCAGTTGGTGCTGCGGATTGAAATGCAAGGTGCTACCGACGTAGCCCTCCCGGGCGAAGCGTTCCACTTCGGGTTGGGTGAGGCGGAGGCGAATGGTATTGGCTTTGATTCTTATTTTCATGATGATACCGTTGTGGCGGAAAAATCCCCCGTGTAAATATTGACCCCTCTCCGTTTGATAAAACCCACCAGGGCCATGCCGTACTCTTCGGCGAGGGCCACGGCCAGATTGGAGGGCGCTCCCACGGCTCCCATCATCCCCAGTCCCGCCACCACCGACTTTTGCACCAATTCAAAGCCCGCCCGACCACTCACGATGATACAGTACTCGCGTAGCGGCAACCAGCCGCGGATCAGGGCTGCGCCAATCAGCTTATCCACGGCATTGTGGCGGCCGACGTCTTCGTAGAGCAGTAGCAATTGGCCGTCGGCAGCGAACAAGCCCGCCGCGTGGATGCTGCCGGTACGTTGGAAGACCACCTGTTGCTGGCGCAGGGTTTCGGTGAGGGTGTACAAGGCCGACGGATGGAGGCAGGGAGTAGCCGGAGCCTGGTGCTTGACCGTTGGAGGCACTTGTACCGCCTCGATGGAAGCCCGGCCACAGAGGCCACAGCTGGAGTTGCGGTAGGAGTGGCCACGGAGACGTTGGGTATCGACATCGACGCCGGCGCGGAGTTGGACGCGGACCACATTGCCCCGGTGAGCGGCCTTCTCGGTTTGGCAGTAGCGAATCGACTGAATGTCGCGGTAGCTGTGGAGGAGGCCTTCGGTAAAAAGAAAACCCACGGCCAGTTCGAAGTCGTCGCCGGGAGTACGCATGGTCACGGCAATCCGTTCTTCGGGGTCTTGATCGGGCCGGTGGACAGCCAGGCGAATTTCCAACGGCTCCTCTACCGTCAGATCGTCTTCGACGGTCCGCACTTGGGAGGGCGAAAACTTGGTGATGGTCCGGGATTCGACGGCGCTACGGGAAGTCATGGCTGGGCGTACTGGTTTTCGTCAAGATACTAATTATTGGAATAAATCGCGGGAACGAGGCGAAGGGGGAAGGAGGGGGGCAAAGGGAGGGCGGCGAAATGGGGAATTTTGGGGGGAAGATACAGTGGGGGCCGCAGGGGGTGGGCCCACCCTCTAGGCGCCGACAAAACGACGCCCCTTTGCGGCCACCGTACCAAGGCACAGCTCCGCTACCCAGACCCAGAGTCACTAACTCTGTCCGCAGTCGAAAACCGAATCTTTCCACACTCGAGAATTAGACCCCGATACGTATCGGGGCGATACATTGACGCTTTCAAGGATGCGATTCCATAAATTTTTAGAAAAAAGTTTTCCACAATCCCCATAAATCACTCATTAACAAATACTTAGCACACCAAAAAAAATAACCTTTTTAAAAGCTTTGAATTTTCTCCTCCGGCAACATCAGGGCAACTCCTGCATCTTGCGGATTTGTTGGAGCAGGACTTTCTTGGGCGTGAGTGGAATGGTTCGCATCATCATCCGCTGGCCAAAGGTCAGCCCGGCCATGACGTCGAGCTTGCCGGCCAGCATCCCATCGTAACCCGTCTGAGCCACCTCCCGAGCGCTAAACGGATGTTTAAACAGCTCGGTTTTATCCATCCCCGAAGTCTGGGCAAATTCCGTCTCGGTAGCGCCGGGCAATAGGGCCGTGACCGTCACCTGGGTATCGTGCAGTTCTTCGGCGATGGCATTGCTAAAGGAAGTCACGTAGGCTTTGGTCGCGAAGTAGACGGCTTGTAAGGGGCCCGGGAGTAGGCTGGCGGTTGAAGAGACGTTGAGGATTTTTCCCACATTGCGTTGGACCATACCAGGAAGGAAAAAACGGGTCAGGGCGGTCAGGGCTACAATATTGAGGTTGATCATGGTCAGGTCGGTGGCCCAGTCCCGTTCGTGAAACTTTCCCCGGCCGCCAAAACCAGCATTGTTGATCAGGTAATCCACCGTCACCCCGGCCGCTTGCGTCGCGTCGTAGACCTCCTGTGCCGCCGCGGGCTGGGCCAGGTCCTTGACCAGTACCAGTACCCGCACCCCATATTGCTTTTCCAAGTCCGCCTTGAGTGCGTTCAATTTATCCGCCCGCCGAGCCACGATGACCAGGTCGCCCCCTTTTTCGGCGTGAATCTGGGCCAGTTCCTTTCCAATGCCACTGCTGGCGCCGGTGATTAAAGCTACTTTTTGCATGTTTGCTTTTGATTTGGTGAGTGACGCTGAAGATAGGCAATCCGGATGGATTTGCGGGGCTAGTGCTGGCAAAGGTTTAGCGCCGGGGGGTAAGGAAAAGTTCGACCCGCCGGTTGGCCTGTCGCTCCGCCAGACTGGCATTGTCGTTGAGCGGGGTGCTGGCGCCTTTTCCTAGGAGCTTGAGCTCCCCTTCAAAAGCCGGAAGCAAGGCGGCGATGGCCCGGGCCCGGGCCAGAGATAGTTCGTAATTGTCTACTTCGCTGCCCACATTGTCGGTGTGGCCAATGATGGACACCTGCGCCACCGCGGACCAATCGCCGGCAGCCAGTTGGACCAGGATTTGCTCGCGCCGGACAGTGGTAAGGTGGGCTTGACCCGATTCGAAATAGGGCGCGGCAAAGATAAGGGTATCCGTAAGGGAGGGGATCATTGGAGGGGGCGGAGCAATCGGGATGGCTGGGGTCGAGATGTCCGCAGCCAGTGGCCGCACTGCTGCGCAGCCTTCGGTGGGGTTGCTACTGTAAAGGGCAACGTCGTCGATCAAGTAGCTACAGTGAGGGGCCTCCCATTTTTTACGGAGGCCGTGGCGCTGGGGGAAGCGGAGGATGCGCTCGGGTACTTGGTAGCTCAAATTGCCGAGGTAGAGGTAGCGTTCGCCACCGCGGGCGACGTAGTCGCATTCGATCTGGCGGTAGGTACTGGTGACGGCCAGGGGGGCGGGGATGATGAGGTCAGCTTGGAGGGGCAGGGAGGTGATGCGTTGGGGGGGCAGGGGATTGATTTTATTACCTTTGAAAGCGAACTTGACGTGACCGTAGTC
>CALCCH010000037.1 GCA_937899855.1 uncultured Saprospirales bacterium
ATGCCCTCGGCACTACAGTATTCGATCAGCTTATTGGAAGCCAGGATCGGACTGTAGTCCTCGGAGTATTGAATGCTGCTAATAAACTTGAGCCAGGGTTCTAAGCCCATCGCGTAGACGTAAACTTCCTGGGGTTTGAAGGTGTCTACAAGGTTTTTACCCCGCTTAAAGTTCGACCCCGCCAGGCGACGGGAGGTATCGTTTTCTCGCGACAGCTCCTCCGTCAGCAGCGGGCCGTACAGCCAGCTCAGCGGCGCTCCATCGCATTCCATCCCCAGCAGGACCACATCCACCCCACCCATAATCCGCTCGACGTGGTGGTACATCCGCTCCTCGATATTGCAGGAATCCGCTACGAAGAGCAGTTTGAATTCCCCCACCTGAACGTGGTGACAGAGCTTGCACTGGATATTGAGGTCGCTGTGTTCACCGAGGAAGGGGATTCCCGTGATGGTACAGTCGCTAAAGACCGTCTTTTCAAATTCTCCCTGCTCGATGACCTGGTCAAAACCAATCGCCTCAAACATGAGCTTGAGATTGGGGTCCTGTAAGGAGCCCGAAGTGGTCTTGGGTACGATGATGTTCTTGATCTTGTGGCGCAGCGGTAGCAAGGTCTCGAATAGGATGTGATCCTGGTGATTGTGCGTAATCAAAACGTAATCGATCTGATTGGGCTGGTCGAGATCCGAGATGCGGTCGACCTCGTGGTTGTAGCCGTAGTAGCTGATGAGGGGATCGACGAGGATGCTGACGTCCTTGGTTTCCACCAAAATACACGCGTGCCCAAAGTAGCGCATCCGCACCCGGTCGCCGGTGTATTTGTTGTAAGCCGGGGGCGCCTCTTCGGTAAAGAAGCTTTCAAAACGCGCCCGATCGGCTTGCTTTACGGGCAGCAGCTCGTACAATTCGCTCAGGGGCCGCGCCTCGCGCTTCATCCGGCTGACGGCGTCGATGAAGGGGTGGGCAAAGGGAATATTGAAATGCAGTACGTCTTCTTCCTCCATCCGTGGCGTACTCAGTACGAAGGGGCGGTCATCGTTTTCGGTGACCCACATCGCGATGCTCTGCATACCGGGGTCGTACAATTCGCTGTGAAACAGCAAGGCTTCGTAAAAGCGATAGCTGGCGTTGTGGTTCAGGTCGTACACCAATTCCACGTAGCCCTTGAGGATGTCGGGTACTTTTTCGTAAGCCGAATCCAGGGAATAGCCCCGGGGGTGCTGCTTGAGCATCGCATCCAATTCTTTGATGGCATCGGAGAAGGCGACGATGTGTTCGCGTTTGTAGCGAATCTCATCGCGGAGGGCTTTGACCTCTTCCACCTTGCTGGCGGGAATGTCCATGAAGGGGCCCCCCAGCATCTTGGGATTCCGACAGGCGGCCTCGTGGATTTGGGGAGCATTGATAAAAGATTGCATGATTTTTAGGTGGCGCCCGGTGATGTTCATCGCTGCGGTAGCGGGTGAAATCAGATGGGACCAGGCGTACCATTTATCAATCAGTGGTTCGATGACCACGTTGGGTTTGAGGTATACTCGTTTTTCCATAACTAAGGATTCTATTAGGGGATTTAGGTTAATCCGCACTTGGTTCCGGGCCTTCCCTTTGGGAGGGCCTTTCCAGCAAGTGCAGGTAGCGTTGATCGGTTAAGGATTCCATAAAGGCCACCAGGTCATCGACCTGCTGATCGGTCATTTGAAAGGTGACGGTTCGCGCGTCGTAGTGGACGTTTTCGTGGGTAAAATTGGCGGGGGTGTTGTAAAAGCGCACCACCTCGTGTAGGGTCTTTTTGGAGCCATCGTGCATGTAGGGAGCCGTGATGGCGATGTTTCGCAGGTGAACGGATTTAAACTTCCCAATGTCGGCCGAATCTTTGGTCAATTCGAAGAGGCCCCGGTCGGTGGGGCTAAAAATGCCGAGGCTCACCAGGGAGTCGGCCCCCATGTCGGGCCCAGAATGACAGGGATCATTGTTGCAAGTCTGCTCTTTAAAAAACAGCAACATTCCCCGCTTGGCGGATTCGGAAAGCGCCTCGTCCTCTCCCGCCAAAAAGCGATCGTAGGGCGAATCGTAGGGAGCCAGGGTGCGTTCGAAATCGGCGATGGCCTTGACGAGCAACATCGAATCCGGTGGACGGTGGTAAATCCGCAAGAAAGCGTTGCGGTAGTCGGTATGTTTAGTCAAACGGTCGATAGCCTCGGGCAGGGGAAGGCCCATTTCGTGGGGGTGCGTAATGGGTCCGGAGGCCTGCTCTTCGAGGCTTTGGGCGCGGCCGTCCCAAAAAAAAACATGGTGGTTGTTCATGTAAGTAGCCGTAGGGGTATTGCGCCCGGTGGGCACCCCGTTGATGCCCATACTAAAAGTCATGGTATCGGCAAAGGCAAATTCGGGCTGGTG
This sequence comes from uncultured Saprospirales bacterium, assembly GCA_937899855.1. GTDB lineage: Bacteria > Bacteroidota > Bacteroidia > Chitinophagales > Saprospiraceae > CALLVY01. The sequence continues at coordinate 2,398 of CALCCH010000037.1, forward strand.
ACAGGAGGAGCAACTCACGGTAAAATCCTTGGACAAAATGGGGTCCATGAAAAGCCGCTCTCCCAATTCCGCGGAGCTTTGGGGCAGGTCCGAAACGGGGGCCAGGTCGGCGGAAACGGCCAGCACAAAAAGCAGGCCGATGGTGGCCAGTACCCAAGTAGTACGACGATAATGGAGGAATATTTTTTTCATAATCATCAGTAGGTTAGGGAACGGAGAAATTATTTCGCACTAAAGGAGGCATCCCGTTTTTGGCGGAACAACCAGGGGAGAAAGTCGGGCTCCTGCTCGACGATTCGGTTCCAGCACTTTTTACCCATCCGGGGGATATTGAGCACCTTCACTCCCTTGGCACCGGCCAGTTGCAATTCGACCAGGGTCAGTTGGCGCCGCTCCTGGGGCAACCATTCGTCGTCTTCTCCCCAAATCATCCAAATCGGCAGGTGCGCAATCTGCTTGGCCGATTGCCGATCGAAGTGGTAGGCACCGCCAAAGCAGGCCAGGGCCGCGAAGGTGTCGGGATTGTAGATCGCCAGGTCCCAGACCGAATCACCGCCAACGCCCGCACCGACCAGGTAAATGCGATCGCGATCGACCGGATATTTTTGACAAAACTCCTCCACGATCTGCTCGCAAACTTGTAGGGGAAAGGTGTAAGAGAAATTGTAGCGCGCCCGCCAAAGGTTTTCGTCGTGCGTCAGTTGCGGAGCTACGATGTAGCAGGGAAAGTCACCGCGCGCCTCGGGCGTGGCCATTTGCCAGAGGAAGTGCCGCAATTGACTGCGGTTGTCGGTTCCCTTGCTGGTAAAGTCGTGCAGAAACAAGACCAGGGGATATTTTTCATTCTCGTCTACCCGCTCGGGCTCGACGTAGCGGTAATTTAGCGAGTAGCCAAACTGGTTGCTATGCGTTCCCGCCTTGGCCAACTCCGCATCGGCGTAAAGGAGGTTGTAATCAAAAGCATCTACCCGGCGTCCATCCACGATGAGGTTTTCCTTTTCTTGGATGATGCTGACTTTGTTGTTGCGCAATAGAGGGGTGGGAATACCTACGAAGCCTTCGTTTCCCTTGGTCACCGCAATCCGGTTGGCACTTACCTCAATCGACCGAAAGGATTTGTGGTTTTCCATCCCCGCTGCCGCCGGATAATTGATGGCAATACCGGGATGATCGGTAACCTTATATTCGGCATCGTAGCCATCGAAGGTCATGCCGTCATCGAGCATGTAATTGTTTTGGCGGTAGCTATCCGTTGGGGCATTATTGATCCAACAGTCCAGTACGGCCGCATTCTTTTTTGCCGTCAGATTGATATTGGCAGCCAAGTCCCAGGGCCACCGCTGCCATCCCTGATTGTGCTCCACTTGGAAGGCCGTCGGCAAACCGGGATCCGCTACCGAAGCGTTATTGACCCGTAGGCCAAAGAGCAACAGGACTATATGTCCCGTCTTGAGCCAGTCCTTATCAACGGCCCGGTCGTAGGCTTTGCTGGAAAAATCGATGATGCCCCGATTGATATCGAGGTACACCAGGGCTACCCGTTCGGTATTTGCCGCCGCCAGTTCGATCCGTTTGTGTTGGCCCACCGGGTCGGGTTCGCGTTCGAAGTCGGTGCTGACAAAACTGGGGGCACCGGGGGCGCAGGCGGGGAAATGGAAGTGAGTGGCGAGGTAGGCTTCCTCCTGGGTCGCCAAATCCGCAAACTGAGGATTGGCTCCCCGCAAGATCACCCCACTGGGGAGAATCAGGTCGTAGGTAAAGTAATAGATGCCGGGGGGGAAATAAAGTACGCCCCCACCCTCGGCCATTTGTTGGACTTGCTGGTAAAAAAGGGTGGAGTCCACCGCGTAGTTGGCTTGTACCAGGTTGGGGACGGTACTGATGTCGATGGTTCGTTCCCAATTGAGGTGCTGGGACCAATGTTTCGCGTCACTGCCCTTGGCGGCGAAATAGGGGTTGTTGGTCGGCGTCTGAGCTAGCGCGAAGCCTCCCAAAAAGAAGGTAAAGACAAATAGGGATAGGTATTTTTGCATGGTATGAGCTTTTATTTGTAGTGCTGAGATTTAATGGGGCCCGGAACGTACGCTTGGATGAAGCCGTTGGGGCCACTTGGATTGCTGCGAAGAAAAAACGGTATGGAGCAAGCTAGAGGCAAGGGGATGCAAAGCCCTGCGAGCCGGAGGACTGCCCACCACTCTGTCGTCGGTATCGAATGGCGGGGAGTCGCGGGTCAGTAAGATTTGTTGGTAACGTGGAGTATAGCCTTGGGTACCGATTTGGAAAATCGCGGAATGAGGTGATCATCGCATTCAGATAAAGTGCCATTCGGTAGTGGATTTTGCACTCGTACAAAGCGCAGGGTGAAAATAGATACGGAGTAGTCCCCGGCCGCTTCAATAGCAGTGGGCGGACGGGGAGGAAGATCGGGTCAGGAAGCGCTCAGTCGGGGAGGAAGGTCGCATCGGTACCGCTGGTGGATTGGGGGCTTCTGAGCTGGTACAACTGGCGAATCGGTGTAAATTTCGGGCTGGAATAGATTTCGGGCCAGGGGTGGGTCCCACCCTCAAGGCACCGACGTTTACGGCACCCCTTCGCAGCCACCGTGCTTGCACACAGCTCCGCCATACCCAACCTAGAACCCTAGTTCCAGTGAAGTAAAAAAGTTTCCTTTTCCCTCCTCGCGAACCAGGGAAAAATCCCTACATAGACGCTTCTGCACCGTGTATTCCATAAAAACATTTTGTAAAAATTCATCTTTGACTACCTAAGTCACTGATTACCAGAGCGAAAAAATTTTCAAAAAAATCGACTCCGCTTCCAAATTGGAGCCAGCTTTTTCTCCATTCCCCCTCATTTCCACTCCTCAGCCCGCCTCCTCCAAATCAAGCAGTTCTTCTCCCATCGGCCGCGGGCCATCGACCTCCAACTGCCCATCGTAAAAGGTGATGAGCCGGTCGGCCTGATCGAAATAGCGATCGTCGTGCGTAATGGCGATGATCGTCTTGCCCCGGGCCTTGAGGTGGGGCAACAGCTCGCGGTAAAAAATGGCGCGGAAGCTGGGATCCTGTTCGGCTGCCCACTCGTCCAACAAGATGACGTCCTTGTCTTCGAGCAGGGTGTACATCATCAACAGCCGCTTCTGCTGCCCCTTGGACAGGTTGGGATTGGCGACCTTCTTCAGGTTGTCTACCGCTACGATCCCCTTGAGCCGCATCAACTCCACCAGGTCTTCCCAGGTTTCGTAAGCATTGTGGATGTCGTAGTCGTCGTAATGCTCGCTAAAGAGGTGTGCATCGGTAAAGATTGAACTCAGTAAGTTGCGGTACTGTCGACCATTTTCCCGACCGATGGCGACGCCGTTGACGCTGATCCTTCCCGAACTGGGGGCAAATAAGCCAGCGAGCAACATCATAAAGGTACTTTTGCCACTGCCATTCTCCCCCACCACAAAGACCGTCTCGCCCCGACGAATCGTCAGGTCCACCGGACCGAGGGTAAACCGCCGTTCCTCCTCCCCTTGCGAATACGTGTAGCACACCTCCTCAAAGCGGATTTCCTCCACCCGGTCAATTAGCCAATCCCCTCTTTCAACCTTCGCCACGGTGCTGGCCTCCATACTAATGTCGGTCAGGCTTTGGTCAAACTCCACCAGACGACTCTGCGCAATCTGGAAGCGCGTAATGAAATCAAAAGAGTTGATGACTAA
>CALCCH010000038.1 GCA_937899855.1 uncultured Saprospirales bacterium
CCTTGCCCCAGGCGGCCCTGGAAGGTTTGCACACGGAGATCAACCGCGAGCAATTGACGCCCCTGGTTGGCCAGACTTAAGACGAAGACGTCAGCTACAAGGCGGCCCTGCGCTCGGCGCTCGGTGAGGGGACGGCCAAGACCTACGAGTCGGAGCTGATCACGGCAGCCGTGAGCATGAACTCCTGGCTGATTCTACTTAGCATTTTGGGTTTTGTGGCCTCCTTTGCCATCTCGGTGGGTCCGGTGATGTGGGTATTGTTTTCCGAACTTTTCCCCAACTGGATTCGCGGACTGGCCATCTCCTTCGTCGGATTGGTCAACTCCGCCGTTAGCTTCCTGGTACAGCTGATTTTCCCCTGGGAATTGGAAAATCTGGGGAGCTCGTTGACCTTTTTGATCTACGGGGTATTTGCCGTGTTCGGATTGATCTTTATCCTGATGCAGGTGCCCGAAACCAAGGGTAAATCCTTGGAGGAGTTGGAGGAATTATTGGTCAAATAACTATCTGCTCATTCAAATACTTAGTTTCGTATGCTTATTTCAAATATTACTTTACCAGCACTCCGTCGGGCCTTAGCCGGAGCGAGTATCCTGCTCCTGGGAACGGCGTTGCTGCCCAGCTGTGCGCCTCCTGCGCCCACCGAAACGGCGGTGCCCAGTGAAGCACCCGCCGCGGAAGCGAAGCCCGTGCTGATTTTCCAAGCGGAAGACTTTACCGGGCAATCGGGTGAGGTCGTCACCGAATCTTCGGGCGAGGAAGTCACCTACGTACAGACTGTTGCCGCCGAATCGTGGCTGAGTTTTGAGGTCGATGTACCCGTAGCGGGTCGCTATCGGGTGGAGCTGCGGGGGAATTCCAAATCGGTCGGTAGTACGGCCTGGATCGAGGATTATACCGACAACAAGGACGAACGCACTTACGACATCACGGGATACCTGGCCCTCCAAGAGGATGCCGAAGGCCTGGCCTTTGCGGTCGAGCAAAAGGACGGCAGTCCGCTCAACAAGGGCCTCCACCGGATCAAGCTACACTTGCTGGGGGAAGGCGCTCGGGTCGATTGGCTCAAGCTGAGCCTTCTGGTCGAACACCAAACGACGCCCCAAACCCTGACTCAGGAGATGACGGGGGAGGAGTTGGAACTCGTATGGTCCGACGAATTTGAGGGAACTGGCCTGCCGGACTCGACCAAGTGGACCTACGACATTGGCGATTGGGGCTGGGGCAACAAGGAGTTGCAGTACTACACCGTCGGGCGTCTGGAAAACACGCGTTTGGAAGACGGAAACTTGGTGATTGAAGCCCGCAAGGACGACGCGGGACACCAGTGGACTTCGGCGCGGCTGACGACTCGGGGGAAGGTGGCTTTTGTCTACGGCCGGATCGAATTTCGGGCCAAGGTACCTCCCCTGCGGGGCAACTGGGCGGCGGGTTGGACCCTGGGGGACAACTACGTCGATGAGCTTTCCTGGCCCTACTGTGGCGAGATCGACATTATGGAAAGTGTGGGCTACGAGATGGACGATGCGACGGGAAATGGTAAGGCGCATGCTTCCATCCACTGTGGCGCCTATTATTTTAAGTTGGGCAATCAACCTACTGCCGATATAGACGTTGTAGATATGGACGATGCCTATCATACGTACAGCGTCGACTGGTCTCCCGAGGGGATCACCGCTCAGGTCGACGGCAAGACTTACTTTGAATACACCGATACCGCCAGTGAGTTGGCCTGGCCCTTTGGCCAAGCGCAAAACCTCATTCTCAACCTCGCCATGGGCGGTGGCTGGGGAGGCCTCAAGGGCATGGATGAAAATATGACGAACCAAAAGCTACTGATTGACTACGTGAGAGTTTACCAGCGGCAATAATACAGCACACCCAATGCTATTAACTTCTCAAACATCAATAAATCATCATGAAAAATTATTTACTACTTTGCTTACTGCTCCTGAGTGGCTCCGTCTTCGCTCAGATCGAGCTGCCGATCGACTTTGAGTCGACGACAATCGACTACGACCTGACGGACTTTGCGGGCAACGCCTCGATGATCGTGGTGGACCCTACCGACCCCGGTAATATGGTCGCGATGGCGGTGAAGTCCGACTCGGCTGCCCTCTTTGCGGGTACCACGATGGGCGACGACGGCCTGGCGAGTGCCATCCCCTTCGCCAACGGTTCGACCGTGATGACGGTGCGGGTGTGGTCGCCGGACGCGGGCATTCAGGTCCGCTTGAAAGCCGAAACCGCCGGTAGCCCCCAGATCAGCGTGGAGACCGAAGCCACGACGACGGTGGCGCAGACTTGGGAGACCCTTGAGTTTGACTTTACCAATGAGGCGATGAATACCGCGGCGATCAATTTCGCCAACACCTACGATAAGATTACGATTTTCTTCAACTTTGGTGTCACTGGTGCCATGGCCGGGGAGAAGACCTACTTCTGGGACGACGTCACCTTTGTACCCGGTACGCCCAAGCCCGACTTGCCGATCACCTTTGAAGATGCCAGTATCGACTACGACTTGACGGACTTTGCGGGCAATGCTTCGATGATCGTCGTGGACCCTACCGATCCCAGCAATATGGTGGCGACGGCGGTCAAGTCCGACTCGGCTGCCCTTTTTGCGGGTACGACGATGGGTGACGATGGCCTGGCCAATCCCATTCCCTTTGGCCCCGGCGCGACCGTGATGACGGTACGGGTGTGGTCGCCGGATGCGGGTATCCAGGTCCGTTTGAAAGCCGAAACTGTCGGTAGCCCCCAGATTAGTGTGGAGACCGAAGCAACGACGACGGTGGCCCAAGCTTGGGAGACGCTGGAATTTGATTTTCTAAATGAAGCCATGAATACTGCGGCGATTGATTTTGCCAATACCTACGATAAGATTACGATTTTCTTCAACTTTGGTGTCACTGGTGCCATGGCCG
>CALCCH010000039.1 GCA_937899855.1 uncultured Saprospirales bacterium
ACGCGGCACGGACTGATGCTGGACTTCCACGTGGATGAAGGTCTTGGCGTCTTCAACGGGCTTGAGGCCATTGCAGACAAGGCTCTCGCCACGGGGTTCGAAGGGCCAATTCTGTGCGGGCACGCCGTCAGCCTGCTCGACCGCAGCCCACGCGATTTCGCGCGTATCGCAGACAAATGCGCACGCGCAGGTATCACGATCTGCGCGTTACCAATCACCAACCTCTACCTGCAAGGACGCAAAGACGGCACACCCGACCGGCGCGGGATCACACGCCTGCGCGAGCTGCGCGAAGCCGAAATGTGGCAGGCGGGCAAAGCCGTACGCAGTTTGCGACCGGAAAAAAATCGGATCGAGGTCAATTCCTAAACCCAGTCCGCCCCCCAATCGCTTCCCCGCTTCCGGGCCGGGGGATGGCTCCGGCTATCCCCCGGCAGCTCCACAGTGCGTTTTCGGCAGGACCCTCTCCTCGTTCTACTCCCTCATTTAGGCATTCATTTTTTTTATCCCCGTATTTACTTTCGTATATTTAGTCAACCCGAGCTATTTTGAGGAAGTTGATTTGACGTCCGCCTTTGACGCGGAAGCATACCATCACGCGAAATTTAAATACCGATTCACACATGCCACTATTTGATGAGAATAGTCCCATGGAATACGATGCCATCGTCATTGGTACCGGAATCAGTGGGGGTTGGGCCGCCAAAGAGCTCTGCGAGAAAGGATTAAAAACACTGGTGCTCGATCGCGGGCGCAATGTGGTTCACCGCCGGGATTACCCTACTGCCAACGACGACCCCTGGGACAACCAGTACCGGGGGCAGCTGAGTCACCAGGAAATGCAGCATTATCCCGTGCAATCACGAACCGGTTACATCACCCGTCCCGAGCACGTTCACTTCTTTGTAAAAGATACGGAACATCCCTATTCCGAGGCTGCCGGAACCCGTTTTGATTGGATTCGCGGTTACCAGGTTGGTGGACGTTCGCTGGTCTGGGGTCGCCAGAGCTACCGTTGGAGCGAAATGGATTTTGAAGCCAACGCCCGCGATGGCTACGGGGTCGATTGGCCCATCCGCTATCGGGACATCCAGGCCTGGTACGATTACGTCGAGCGCTTTGTTGGGGTCAGTGGGCAAAACGAGGGCCTGTCCCAATTGCCCGATGGGCAGCTGCTGCCCCCCATGGAGCTCAACTGTGTGGAGCGGGAGCTCAAAAAGGGCATCGAAGCCAATTTTTCCGAGCGCCTCCTCACCATCGGCCGTACGGCACACATCACGGGCGATCAACCCATCGGTACCCGGGGGGTCTGTCAGTCGCGCAACCGCTGTATGCGGGGTTGTCCCTACGGTGCCTACTTTAGCAGCAATTCCTCTACCCTCCCCGCTGCCGAAGCGACCGGCAACATGACGCTCCGCCCCCACTCCATCGCCTTCGAAATCATTTACGACGATGCCAAGGGCCGCGCCACCGGCGTCCGGGTAATCGATAGCCAGACCAAGCAGACCCTGGACTTTAAGGCGCGCATCATTTTTTGCAATGCTTCGGCCATCGCCTCCACCTGGATCTTGCTAAACAGTACTTCGCGGCGTTTTCCACAGGGCATGGGCAACGATAGTGGAGAGTTGGGACACAACATCATGGATCATCACTTCAAGGTGGGCGCCTCGGGGACTTATCCCGGTTTTGAGGACCGCTATTATCGGGGCCGGCGGCCGAATGGTTTTTACATCCCCCGTTTTCAGAACCTCCATCCAAAGACAAACCGCAAAGATTACCTCCGGGGCTACGGCTACCAGGGAAGTGCCAACCGGGCCAACTGGATGCGGGGCATTGCCGAATTTGGCTTCGGGGCCGACTTCAAGGACCAACTTTTCCAACCCGGCCCCTGGCAAATCGGAATGACCGCCTTCGGCGAAGTACTCCCCTACCACGACAACTACCTGAGCCTCGACACCGAGCGGGTGGATCAGTGGGGACTCCCGACCATCCATTTTTCGACCACCATCCGCGAAAACGAACGGAACATGCGTAAGGACATGGCCCTGGCGGCGGCCGAGATGCTGGAAGCCGCGGGATTTAAGGACGTCAGCCCCTACGAAAGCCCCTACGGCATCGGCCTGGGCATCCACGAGATGGGGACCGCCCGGATGGGGCGCGATCCCAAAACTTCGGTCCTCAACCGCTGGAACCAAATCCACAGCGTACCCAATGTCTTTGTGACCGACGGCGCTTGTATGAGCTCGGCGGCTTGCCAAAATCCATCCCTGACCTACATGGCCCTGACGGCGCGGGCGGCCGACCATGCCGTTCGGGAATTGAAACGTATGAACCTCTAAAATCCACCGTATGAATCGACGTGATGCGTTACAACGAATGGGAATTGGGATGGGCTACAGCCTCTCGGCGGCCAGCCTGGCCAGTCTTTTCCACGCTTGCCAGTCCGAAGCCAGTACTAGCACTACGGCAGCGAGTGAGGCCCTGCCCAGCGCTTTTTTTCAGCCGGGCGAAGCCCGGGCCATTCGGGGGCTACTCGACATTTTACTCCCCGCTACCGATACCCCTTCCGCCTCCGAGCTGGGGGTCGATCGACTGTGTGACCTGATCCTGGCCGAGGTGTATTCGCCAGAAAACCAAGCGGCTTTTCGCCGGGGCATGCAGCATTTCTTTACCGATTTTGCCGATGATCGTGCCTTGGGTAATGCCACCGCAGCCCAACTCCGTACGCTAGTGGAGCGCCATACGACCCAACTGAGCAGCGCCGAACGCACCCGGGTCGAGTCGTTTTGGCAGGGTAGTGAGGCCCCCAGTGACCCAGCCCTACTCCCCGAATACGAGCGCTTCCGCTTTTGGCGGAGTCTGCGCCAACTGGCGATTGCGGGCTACTTCAGTAGCGAGTTGATTGCTACCGAGCACTTGGTGTACCTCCCGGTGCCCGGCCCCTACCAAGGTTGTATTCCCCTCGAAGACGTGGGAGGAACCTGGGCCCTCAGGTAAGGGCGCTTTTAAAAAGGGGTTGGGTGGACGAATAGTGGTTGGTCGCTGGTTTTATGGAGCGATGTGGGGCCTCCTCCCCCTTTTTAGATGTGCGAACGAGGTTAAGAAACTGTCAAAAAGGACGGCCGCGGTACCAAAGCGGGGTAGCATTTCGTTTTTTTGCCGCATTCAAGTACCTTTGCAAAAATTTAAATCAACGAATAGCATGAAGAATTTGATCCAAATCAGCTTTTTGACGCTCACCCTGGCGATGGTGGCGTTCCAAACCGGCTTCGGTCAAAAGTACGGCTACATCAACTCCGGTAACCTGCTCGAAAAAATGCCCGATCGCGCCGCAGCTGATGAGCAGTTGGAAGCCTTCCAAAACCCCCTGTTGGAAGATGGCAAAGCCAAGGTAAAGGCACTGGAAACCAAGGTGGAGCAACTGTACCGAGAAATCGAAGAAGGCAAGCTTTCGCAAGTACAAATTCAGGATCGCCAGACGGCCCTCCAGCAGGAACAGGAAGTGATTGCCAAATACGAACAAGAAGTACAGGAGAAGATTTTGAAGAAGCGAGAGGAACTGCTCCAGCCCATTTTGAATAGGGTCCAATCCGCAATCGAGGAGGTGGCTAAGGAAAATAGCTACACGATGATTTTTGACGCCAGCCTGTTCAATGTCCTGCTCTACGCCAAAGATTCGGACGATTTGACCGCCCGGGTGGAGCAAAAATTGGGCATCTAAGCCCCAGCTCCACAGCGACTTTCACGGCTGAGGAATGGCGGTGAAAGTCGCTCCCTATCCTCATTTGATGAGTTTCTGCTGTAAGCGCAGAAAATTGTTCATCATACTCACATCAATCACTCCCACCAATTTGTCGTCCTCGTAAACGGGCAAAATACTGTAGCCCTGCTCCTGCATCTTGAGAAAGATTGTCTTGAGTGAAGTATCGGGGTCGATCACTTCAAAACGGTCGCTGAGGTAGCTGGCCACGGGAGCGCTTTCGTCTTTTTGCTTGATGGCCTCCAGGAGAAACTCCTCGTGAAGGACGCCAATGACTTTTTCCGCCTCGTTCATCACGAGAAAGTTCTTTTCCACGCCCTGTTTCAAACCCTCTACCGCCCGTTCCAAGGACTCTTCCGACCGCAAGGCTGTAAACTGTCGACGCAATAGCTCCCGGACCGTGTTCTCGGTCAGCAAACTCTCCAGACGGACCACCCGGTATTCCTGCGCAGCGGTGAAGAAGACAAACAATCCAATAAAGATGTTGAGGAAAACCCCTTGATAAAAGCCGTGGAACATAAAGCCTACCGCCAGGGCCTGCCCGACGTAAGCCGCCAACTGCGTGGCGCGACGACGCCCCAACCGAATCGACAGCAGGGCTCGAAACACCCGCCCCCCATCCATCGGAAAAGCGGGCAAGAGGTTAAAACTCGCCAGCAGGATATTGATCATAAACAGGATGGGGATAAAGTGTAGGGACAAATCCGCTAGGGTGGGCGCGCTCCCCCCCTGCAACAATTGGCGGGCGATCGTCCAGACGCTATCGAAGGGATAAATCAAAAAATAAGGGGCCATCACGCAGCAGATGGCCACGTTGACCAGGGGCCCCGCCAGGGCGATGGAAAATTCCTGCCAGGGTTGTTCGGGTAGCCGTTCGAGGCGGGCAACGCCACCGATGGGCGAGAGAATGATGTCGCGGGTCTTTACGCCGTAGTGCCTGGCGGTGAGGGCGTGGCCGTATTCGTGGAGAACGACGCAGAAAAAGAGGGCCAAAATGAACAGGGCCAGCCAGGCCACGAGCCCCAACTGAAAACCCGTGCCGTAGGCCACGTAAGCGGGCCACAGAAGAAGCAGGCCAAAGGTCCAGTGGAGCTTGACCGGGATATCGGCGACGGTGACGATCTTGAAGGTCCCTCTCATGTATTACATTAAACGAGAAAAATCGGCATTGGTTGTCTTGGTGAAAAACAAAAGGGCAGCAGACGCGTGCGCCTGCTGCCCCGGATCGGTAGATCCTATTTCATTATGCCTCCTGCATCGAAAGGGGCAGGGTAGGTAGGTAAAGCTTGTTGTTTTTCAAAATCTCCCGCGAGATCACGATCCGTTGGATTTCGCTCGTGCCTTCGTAAATCTGGGTGATCTTGGCGTCGCGCATCAGTCGCTCGACGTGGTATTCCTTGACGAAGCCGTAGCCCCCGTGGACTTGAACGGCCTCCACCGTGTGGCGCATCGCCACTTCCGAGGCGTAGACCTTGGCCATCGAGCTGGCCGCCGCGTAGTCCTGGTGGTAGTCCTTGAGGTAGGCCGCCCGGTACACCAGCAGCTTGGCCGCTTCGATTTCCGTAGCCATGTCCGCAATTTTGAAGGCGATAGCCTGGTGCTTACTGATTTCCCGACCGAAGGCCTTGCGCTCGTTGGCGTATTGGACGGCCAGTTCGTAAGCGCCACCCGCGATGCCCAGGGCCTGGGCGGCAATGCCAATCCGACCACCAGAAAGCACCTTCATGGCAAATTTAAACCCAAAACCATCCTCGCCAATCCGGTTGCTCTTGGGCACCTTGACGTCGTTGTACATGATGGTATGCGTATCCGAAGAGCGAATCCCCAATTTGTCCTCCTTGGCACCTACGACCACACCGTCCCAGTCGGCTTCTACGATGAGGGCGTTGATCCCACGGTGTCCCTGGCTGGGATCGGTTTGGGCAATGACCAAGTGAACGCTCGAACTCCTACCGTTGGTAATCCAGTTTTTGGTACCATTGACGAGGTAATAATCGCCCATGTCCACCGCCGTGGTGCGCTGGCTGGTCGCATCGCTACCCGCCTCGGGCTCGGAGAGACAGAAAGAACCAATAATTTCACCACTCGCCAGACGAGGGAGGTATTTCAATTTTTGCTCCTCCGTTCCGTAGGTTTCGATTCCCCAGCAAACCAAGGAATTATTGACCGACATAATCACGGAGCAAGAATTATCTACTTTGGAGATTTCTTCAATGGCCAGGGCATAGGAAATCGTATCCATTCCACCGCCACCGTATTGGGGATCCACCATCATTCCCATAAAACCCAGTTCCCCCATCTGCCGGACCTGATCGGTCGGAAACAGCATTTTGGAATCGCGCTCGATGACGCCGGGCTTGAGTTCCTTTTGGGCAAACTCCCGGGCTGCCGCCTGGACCGCCAATTGTTCTTCATTCAATTCAAATACCATGTCTTATAAATTTGGTTAGGAATCGCTCAATCAAATATCATAGCGAATTTACGCCAATTCCCACTGAAATACTAACTTTTGGCCAAAAGATGACCCCGATCCGACTCAAGCAAAGCGCGGATAGTAGCGCAGCAGCACGGCGGCCGAAGCCAGCAGAAAGAGGCTGAGTAGCGCCGTGGCGTAAACGATGTGCTGGTCCTGTTGAAAAAAGGCCAGCGAAAACAAACTGAGAAACAGGATGCGAAAGGTGATATTGGTCAGAAAGAAGATGCTGTTGGCCCGACCGTAGACCTGATTGGGAATCTGCTGGAACAGATAGGTGATCCGCAAAATCCGCGTCCCGGCGTTGGCGATGCCAAAGAGTAACAAAACGACGTACAGCAAGAACACCGAGGAGTTGAAGGTCATTAGCGCGCACAGGCCCCCACCGAGTAAGGTGAGGAAAATAATCGCCTGGGGAATGGTGAAGGGCTGAAAAATCCGACGGATGGCCAGCCCCGCAAACACGGCTCCGAAGGCGTAGAATACCTCCGAGATGGCGTACACATCTCCCCCCGCCTCCAGCTGCTGGTTGACGTAGATGGCCAGGACAAAAAAACTCAGAATCAGGGTGGCCACAAAATTGGAATAGGAGGCCACCCCAAAAATAAAAATGTTGGTATGCTGCCGAAGGTAGCGATAGCCCATACTCAGCTGGGTGCGGATACTGGTATTTTCGACTTCCCGGTGGACGAGGGCTTCGAAGGAAATAAGGGCGATGATGCCCAGGGCTACAAAATAGGTGGCCGCATCCATGGCAAAGATTTCGTGGATTTCCCAAGCCGCTATCCGCCAACCAAAGGGCAGGGTCCAACCCAGAAAGGTCCAGGACTCTCCGCCACTGCCCTCCAACAGGAAGGCCGCCCCCGCCCCCGCCATCATACTCGATACTTGTCCCTGGATCTCGATGTAGGAAGTGATCTTCCCGTAGTACCGCGGCTCCGAAATTTCCTGGACAAAAGCGTAAAGGGTGGGATAGTGGATGTTGTAGTTGAAAAAGGTCATCATAAACACCAGGGCCACCCAAAACCAGGCGAGCCCCTCCCCCACAAAACCCCGGTACGCAATCATCGAGAGCAGGGTGCCACAGACGAGGGTAATCCCCAAAAAGAGGTGTTTGCGGTTGTAGCGATCCACCAGCAAGCCGCTGTAGGGGGCCCAAAACAGCATCCCGACATTGGTCAGGATGTAGATGAGTCCAAAGCGTGACATATCACCCTGCTCGGCAAAATACCAGGGGATGGAGATCATGCTGATGCCCTGTGCCACGCCCGAGATGGTGTTGGCAATAAAGAGCAAAATGATGGCGGACAGATTTTTCAAGACGGCGGTTTAGAGCACTTCCAGGAGGCTGCGGAAAGCCACGTAGCGATCGCGGTAGCGTTGCCGGTGATCGGCTTGGAGCGCCGCGGCGTGTTCTTTTTGATAACGTTCGAGCGTAGCCAGGTCCGGGCAGGAATACTGCACCGAATAGGTACGGCCATCGCTTTCGTCGACCAGGACGCGGCAGAGGCGATAATCGGTAAACAGGCCCGTCTTCATGACCTCGGGAATGTGAACCCGACGCATCCACACCAGCCATTCGTCGGCCACCTCGGGGTCGATCTTGATCGTTACGTTGTACAATATCATGGTGCTCAATGTGCTTGGTGAACGCTACTGGACCTCGTCGCCGCGCAGGGAGCGAAAGCGCTTGCGGGCCTCGACGGCAAAGGTACTTCCCGAGTATTCGATGAACAACTTTTCGTAAAGTTGCTTAGCCGTTTCTACATCGTTGAGTTGGTTTTCGTTCAAATCGGCCAGTAGAAACAGGGCATTGTCTGCCCGGATGCCATCGGGATAGTCATCGACAATGCTTTGCAGCATATCAACAGCTTGGGTGTACTCGCGCTTCTTGAGGTAAATTCCCGCTTTGGTATACAGTACGTCATCGTCGAGCGAGTGCTCGGGGAATTGCTGGAGCAGGGTATCCAATTTGAGAAAAGCCTCGGAAAAGCGATTTTGAAACACCAGCAGATCGGCCTCCGCGTAGAGGTGCAGGGGCGTAGCCGTGGTATCGAGGCCCAGGTTGTCGAGGATAAAAATGGACAGATCGAGGGCATCGTTGGCGATCAATTTGGAGGTCGAGGCCTTGAGGACGTCAAATTGGGCCTGGGCCCACTGGAAGTCTCCCGCGTAGTAGGACAGCTTGGCGTTGCGCAAGCGGGCTTCGTGGCCTAGGCGCTCCTCGGCAAAGGCCTTATCGACCTGCGAATCGAGCAGGGTGGGCTCCCAGCTTTCCCCCTTCATCAGGTAAAAGTCCGCCAGGCTGAGCTTGGCCTCGGCGCGTAGTTTGGGGCGCAAGCCCGGGTAAGCGATCAGCTCTTCCAGGAGCTGAATGGCTTTGTTTTGATTGTTGAGGTAAAAGGCTTCCAAATCCGCCAGCTCCGCCACGATGCTGGCCGTGGTTTTGTTGCGACCAAACTCATCCAAAAAGGATTCGTACTCCTTCTCCAATTGGGTCAAATCCGCCATCGAATAGCGGTAGCCCTCCACGATTTGGCTGCGCTTACACCGGAGCAATTCGCGCTTGGCCTCGATGTAAAAACTCGACAGCTCCCCCTTCTCCTCGATGATGTATTCGTAGGCCATGATGGCCGATCCGTAATCCTTATCGTTGGCCGCAATACCGGCCAGCTGGTAAATCCGAGCGCCGTTTTCCTTTTGGCGCCGGTCGATGGCCTTGACCTGACGAAAGGCCGCGGGATAATCCTTGCGCTGGATAAACAGCCAACTGAGCAGCTCCCCGTAGTAGAGGGCTTCGGTGTCCTCCTGGATGCGATCGTACAACTGGGCTTGTAGCTCCAGGTAGCCGTCTTCGCTGAGGTTGCGTTGGAAAAGCGTCTGCATCGACTTGAGCCGATTGGGATTGTCGGCCAGGCTATTGAGGTAATTTTCGATCATCTTCGGCACGTCGCCCTTACGGCGGTAGAGGTCGCCGAGGTTATAGGAAAATACGCGTTTGTCCTTGAGTAGGGTGGCTCCCTGCTCGAAGGTGGCAATGGCCAGCTCGTACTTGGTCAGATTGGTAAACGCATTGGCCAATTTGATGATCGAAAAGCGATCGGCCGGTAATTTTTTGATGGCCCGTTCGTACTGCTCCTGCGCCTCCGCCTCGCGGTACTGGCGCTCAAACAGGTTGCCGTAGGTGACGTACAGTTGGATCTTTTTGGGTTTTTTCTTGATCTCCTTGCGAATGATTTTATCGCATTCCTCGTACTGCTCCAAAGCGATCATACAGTCGATGTAGCGGTTGAAGTAAAAATCGTTTTTGGCATTGGTGCCGTACAGTTTTTGGTAGAGCACACTCGCCTTTTCAAATTCCCCACTTTGGTAGTACTGTTGGGCCAGCCGGGGATCCTGCCCCGAGCTGAGGAAGGGGAGCAATAGGAAGAGGGGAAGGATAAATTTCCACGGAGTCATAGGGACATCGGTTTGTTCGGTCAATATTGCAAACGGGAGGTGAGGGCGTTTTTACCCATTCCATTAGAAAGAAAATAAGGTGAAAAGATAAAATATGA
>CALCCH010000040.1 GCA_937899855.1 uncultured Saprospirales bacterium
TGTGGATTACCTTGGGGCGGAGTTGTTGGTAAAAGCGCTTGCGGTAAAAGGCCAGTTCTGGCGTATCCAATTTCACCACGCTATCGACGAGGTCGACGGGAGCGGAAAAGGCGATGCCCGCCGCCACACAGGCCGGCAGGTCGTCGGCGCGTTCGCCCAGGTACTTGAGCAAGATATTCCCCCCCATACTAAAGCCAACCAGCACGATACATTCGTAATCCTTGGTCCGTAGGGCGTGTTCCACCACTTCCCCCAAATCGCCAATCTCCCCGTGGAAATAGAGCCGTAGCTTGCGGTTCATCTCCCCGCTACAGGACCGACAGTTCCAAGCCAATACGTCCCAGCGGTCCTCCCGAAACGCTTTCGCCATGCCCTTCATGTAGTGGCGTTCGCTGTTGCCCTCCAGGCCGTGCGTCAAGATCACTAGCCGCCGCTGCCCCCGATCCACCCAATCCAGATCGACAAAATCGCCATCCGACAGCTCCAACCGCTCGCGTTCGTAACGCAAGCCCCGAATACGGCGGAGCGCACCGGGCCAGATGGTTTCCAAATTGGGGGTAAACTGGTACCAGGGTGGGCCGGGATAGGTCGAGGTGGACAAATAGGGCATGCGCGATATTTTTACGCGTCAAATGTAGGAAAAGGTCCCCACATGCAAAAACAAAAGCCCCGCTCGAAGTCGAGCGAGGCTTTTGCCAGGTGGAGGTTGAGGGGCGCTCTAGAAACGCACCACTTTTTCGATCCGTTGGCCACTCGCACTGGTAAAGTGGAAGTAGTAACTGCCCGCTGGTAGTCCGCTCAGGCTTACTTCTCGGCCGTTGTTTTGGGCCAGGGCTGCGGCATCAATCCGCTCGACCAGCTTACCGTATACGTCGTAGACCGCCAGGCTCACCGCTTCCTGTGTGGGGTTGTGAAGTACCACCGTCACGAGGTCTGTAGTGGGATTCGGGAAAATTTCCAAATCGGCCAGCTCGGTGGGTAAGCTAATGCTACTGGTCTGTCCTTGGATCAGGATGTTGTCGATCTGTACGAGATCACCCGCCGAGAAGGGATCGTCCTCGGGGCTGTGGGCACAACGCGATTCGATGCAAAGTTCGAAAACCATGCCTTCGAAGTCCGAAAGGTCCACCGCAATGTTGCTGACGTCGTCAGAACTGCGCGTCTCGGGGAAGTAGCTGTCGCTCACCTGATCGCCATCGACCAGCACGCGAGCAGCACTGGCGAAGGGGTTCTGAGCGCCGTAGATGGCCTCCCAAGTCCGGGAGAAGGTCTGCCGCAGGTCAAAGCGCAGCTCGGGCCGGATGACGCTGCTGGCGTCGATACAGAAACAAGCCTGGGCCGATACCCGACGTTGCGAACTAGTCCAGACGTTGGCTTCGGTGGGGATTTGCATCAGATTGGAACTCAGCAAACTTTCAAAATCACCACCCGTCATTTCCAGAATACTGGGCTCGTCAAAGCGGGAAGACTGGTCGGGATAGACCAAGGATTGGGAGGTCGTGATGAAGTGAACCGAATCCAGGGAGGTCATGCCTTCGGCAAAGGTGATCAGTCGATCTTCCACAAGGAGGTGGGGGTTGCGGGCCAGTTGGGCCAGCAAGGTATCGTTTTCGTTGAGGAAATCATCTTCGAGATCTACCCAGAAGTCGATGCTGTTGGTACCCCGTTGCCCATCCAAATCCAGTGGAGTGCTAAAGGTGTAGTTGAAGGTTTGACCCCGCAACAGGCTGTTGGTCAGGGTGGTGGTTTCTTTTACTGGCGTACCGCCATTGGCGCGGTAGTAAAAATCCATTTCCGCGCCGGCCGGGATCATATCACAGCCGAGGAAGAGCACCTGCATCGAGACGCTCTGCTCCCCCAGGAAGCAATCGCTCTCCAGGGGCGGTACCGAATTGGCGCCAAAGTCGGAGTTTTGCTCGATGATGTTCTCCAGTTCGATGGAGGTAGAATCGTTGGGCGTAAAACCATCATTGGGGAATTCGGTCCAGACTTTGAGGACGTGTTGGCCAGCCGTTTCCAGACCGGGGATGCCCCGGGTGAAGGTGACGTCGACGTTGCTCATGCCGTCGAGGGCCTCGCTCAGCGTTACGGTGTCGCGTACGATGATGCCATCGTCTACCTGAGCGGCCAGTGGAATTTTATCGCCGGGCATCAGGTTGGGGGCGCAGGCGCGGTTGTTGATCTGGACGGTAGGGCGCTCTTCGGCGGTCAGGCCGCAATTGAGGGAGCTGTAGCCTTTGATGAGGGTGGCCTGCAAATCGTTTTCAAAGATGCCTTCTCCCACTCCAACGGCATTCCAAGCGTTGGCTACGGTGATGTATTCGGGAGAGCAGAAGCCGTGCAGGGCTTGGGCGGCCAGCAGACCTGCTTGGCGGGCATCGGCGTAGGTCGCATCGCGGAAAAGGTGGAAATGCTGGGCCCGCCAGGCAATTTGCGCCGCTTTTTCGAGGCCCATTCCCTCCACATCGAAGGGCTGATCGTTATCGTTGGTACCGCTGCCTCCTTCTACCATCAGGAAGTACCAGAAGTTCTGTACCCCACTGTTAGTGTGTACAAAGCAGTTGTCCTGCTGACCGGGGTTTTCACAATCGGGATTGCCCCAAAAACGGCCGTCGTAAGTATTGGGGTCGTTTTCACGGTTGGGATCGGACATGCTCCGCAAGCCAAAACCGTTGCGGTCGGAATCTTCGCCAATGTTCCAGTCGGCCTGATCGGGGGCGGCCCAAAACTCCATGGTGGCTCCCCAGATGTCGGCGTAGGATTCGTCCAGTGCACCGGACTCCCCTCGGTAGCGGAAGTTGGAGGAAAACTGGTCGATGCCGTGTCCAAATTCGTGGGCTACGACGTCGAGGTCCGTCAGGGGGAAGGTGCTGGCATCGCCATCTCCAAAGGTGGCGAAGGACCCATTCCAGAAGGCGTTGACGTAGTTGCGACTGGGTTGGCCATTTTGGCCAAGGGTATCGAAGTGGACGTAGCAGATAAAGTTCATGCCGTTGCCGTTGACTCCGCGCCAGCCAAATTTTTCGAGGAGGAAGTCGTGGACCATCTCCGAGGCCCAGTGGGCGTCGGTGGCTACTTCGTCGAGCTCCGCGTTGTAATTGGCCCAGTTGTTATCGTCGTCGAAGAAGTCGACGGCGGCGCCGTAGTTAGGCGTTTGGTTGAGGTCAAAGGTCAGGATGTCAACGCCGGTACCGTTGCGGCTAAACTCGCGCAAGCGGAAGCTGGTGGGCGAGATGGATTCGGAGGTGATGGGGCGGAGACCGCTGTATTTGGTCAGGGCCGTTCCTTCGACATTGGTGTGCTCCAGGGCGTTGAGCTGGTGGAGAATCAGGCCGGTTTGGGCGTCGACGTACATTTCGTAGCGGAAGTGGGGCACCATGGCCTGTACTTCCAGGGAGTAGGCGAGGCGGTATTCGTCGGGGTTTTGACTAAAGGTAGGATCAAACCAGACCAATTCCGCATCGGGGTAGAAGGTGGCTTGGGGGTCCTTGGTGGCCATTTGCAACATCTTTTGGGCCATTTCGCTTTCCCAGAGGTACTGGTAGGCCGGCGCGTAGTTGAGCGCGTACTGAATGGCTTGGTTGGCCGACAGCTTGGGGCTCGCTATTTTGTCGATCTGGGGAGCCCAGGCCCCGTTAAAGCTTTCGACTTGTCCGTCTTTTTCGTGGACGATGAGCTGGCTGGCGTCCACCTTGACCCCGCGGTGGTAATGCTCGTAGCGGTGGTGGACGTAGCCGATGTCGTCTTCCTGGCTACGGACAAACTCAAGCTGATCGTATGCGGAGTGCCCGAGGTAGGGTTTATTTTTTTCAACTAGGTTTTTAGCCGTAAACTTTTGGCCCGTTTTGGTACGTTACCTGCCCTTATTGTCCAGCAATTCGAAAGGGGCCAGGGACGGAGCGGGATTTTCGGGGCCGTCGGGGGCGGGAAGCTGGAAATTGAAGAGCGCCAGGGCGATGCCACCCACAACGAGGCTCGAAACAATGAGTGTAAATTTTTTCATAAAAGGACCGTTATTTTTTGGTTTCGATCGACCGGAGGTACGCTGCGATCGGAGCGGACGATTAGGTTTGAACCACAATTACTACACAATATAAGCCAATTGGGATAATCGACTGCCCGGAGGACCCGGATTATGAAGGAATATGTCAGGAGATAGCTAGATTTTGGAAGGAGTATTGGTTGGGAAAAGGGCCATTGGGGTAGTGGTAGATGTACAGAACCGCCCTGTTTCGCTCGGAAGCAGGGCGGTTGAATGGATTAAATTCGGAAGTATGGGGAGTTAAAGGGTCGTGGTGCTTTCGATGAGGATATCTTTCTCACCACCTTTTAAAAGAATAGTCTGATTTTGAGTTAAAATGTTTTTGGTTTTGACGTCTTTGATTTGAACCCGCTTTTTCATGATTAAATTTTTTAAAAATTTAGAAATAAGATGCTCAAATTTAGGACGGGTTCAAACGTTTACAATTAACAAAAGTATCGTATTTTTAACAGCTAAAATCACGAATTATCACAAAAAATATTGCGTAGGACCATAATAATCAGACTATTCGATTTTGGAAAATGTGTAAAAATTAACTCCGAATGATTCCGTTAAAAGAGATTTTTTTGAGCATACGACCAATATTTGCACGTAAAAAAGAGCGCGAATATTACGAGGGAGTCATCAAGGATGAGTGGCAGAGCAATGAGGAGGCAGGTAAAGCCATCTGGCCAAATACCACCGCCAACAACCGCAACGTCTACCTCTCCCGCCTCAAACGGTCGGTGCTGGAGCGCATCATCGAGAAAACTTTGAAAGTCCGGGGGGAAAATCCCTACCAACGGGCTTATTTTGACTGCTGGCGCAAGTTGGCGGCGGTACACATCCTCAATGGGATGGGGGTACGGCGCGGAGCCACCTGGTTGGCCCGCAAGACCCTCAAAAAAGCCATCCGCTACGACCTCACCGAAATCGCGGGGAGCCTGTCCATGTTGCTCGAAATCAACGAAAGCATCTCCGGCGATCCCCGAGAATTCAACAAGTACGCCAAATCCGTCGACTACTACCGGAGCTTGTTCGAAGTCGAAAACAAGGCCATCCGCTACTTTACCCGGCTGTCGAGTAATTTTTCCAAATCCCGCGAGATGAACAAGGAACTCGTCCAGCGGGCCGCCGAGTACGTCGCCGAACTCCGCTGCGACCTCGAACGCTACCCCTCTTTCCAATACACTTACTACACCTACAACATCATGGCGATCCACGCCCAGATGATCAACGACCACCAGGCCCTCGAACGCATCTGCGAAAATGCCCTGGCCTTTTTCGCCGCCAAACCCTATCCCATCCCCAAAACCGTCAAATTTAGCTTTACCTTCAAACCCATCTCCGCCGCCATCCAACTGCGGGACTACCCCTCGGCCCACAAGCACATCAACGATGCCCTCGAAATGGTGCAGCCCAGCAGCTACAACCAAATGCTCTGCCTCATCTACCAGGCCATCCTCGGTTTTCACTCCGATAACTACCACCTCGTGCAGGAAGCCATCGCCAACTCCAGCGCCCGCCGCAAATACCCCATGCTCGACGAACAGTGGCGCATCATCGAAGCCTACGCCAATTTGCTCGACATCAATACCGGCCAGGTTTTTCGCGTATCCCGCCTCCTCAACGAAGTCCCCATTTTCTCCAAAGACAAACGCGGCAACAACATCGCCATCATCGTCATCCAAATCCTTTTTCACCTCAAATTCCGCGAGCGGGGCAAGCTGATCGACAAAATCGAGGCCCTCCAGGCCTACGCCTACCGCTACCTGCGGCGCGACGAGACCTTTCGCAGCAACTGCTTTATCCACATGCTGCTCTGTATTCCCAAAGTCCATTTTCACCCCGTAGCCTTGCAGCGCCACGCCAAAAAGTACACCGACCGCCTGGGGTCTTACCAGGGGGGAGAGGTGGAGGTGATTCCCTACGAAAAGCTGTGGGAGATCGTCCTGATCTTCTTACAACGGCGCTGATTTAGGGACAGGATGCGGCGACTTCGCGCAGGTAGCTATCGATTTGGGGCAGGCGTTGGTCCAGGTAGCGGTGAATAATGGCCACTTCTTCCCAGCAGTCGTTGTCGTCAAAATACCAGTGATAATCCAGGGGCCAGCGCTCGGCATTGCGTTCGAGTTCATCGCGAACCTGGGCCAAATTCTGGTCGATCATCCGGTGGATATTCCGGGGGTGGAAGTGACTTTTTTGGAGTTGCTGCCAACGGCTTTGTAATCGACAGTTGTAGCCCGCCACATTGAGGGCCATCAGCCGGCGAAACAGGACCGAGCGGCGCTCATCGAGCGGCCGGATGAGGTTGAGTTCGTTGTCGCCGTCGCGGCCGAAAGAGTGGTCGTAGTCCCAGATGGCGACGCGGAAGGGGGTCTGGCTGTTTTGCTGGTAGAGGTAAAAATTTTTGAGGATGCCATCGCTATTATTGGTCAACAGGAGCATCAGATGCCAGTCGATGAGGTTGTCGAGGTCGAAAAGCAATGGGACGTCGTGTCGGAAGGCTTGGTCGGAGGCTTTGAAAAGAAAGGCTTAGAGGCGGTGGAGATCGGGGTTGTGGTCGCGTTGGAGGAGGTCGGGAAATTTTTGCTCGAAGAAATTGCTGGAATCTGCGTGGCGCACCAGGGAATCGGCCATAAACAGGGGCGGATCCTTGATGATGAGGGCGCCGCGATCGGCTCGGTCGATGGCGAGGGTGCTCGCATCCAGTTTTTCCATCAGCAGGTAGAGGCCCTGATAGCGGTCGTTGTAAAACAGTCGGACGTAGCGGCTGCGGGCGGCTCGGTTGCGCTCGTCGAGACGGCGGAACAGGTCGTAGGCCACTTTGTGGCGGACGAAGGTTTTGTCGATGTAGCTGGCGTTGAGGACCCAATCGCGGTCGAGGGGGAGAAAATCCAGGGGGATTTTGCGATCGAGGTGGAGGGTGTAGGAATGTTTGTCGTACCCGAAGGACATGCCACCCCGGCGTTTGAGGTGGGCGGGCACGCGGAAGCGATCGGAGGTCGATTGGTAACGCAGTTCGCAGTCTACCCGATCCCGGCCGGTCAAGCTCGAACGCTCGGGCCCCTCGATCCAAACGCTGGGCAATTCCCTTTTGCCACAGGTACTCAGCCCGAGCAGTAGACACAAACCAAAACCGAGGCGAAGCAAACTCGTTTTCATGGTAGCGACCCAGCTGTTTCGGGGGAAAGATAGCAAAAAGATGGAGGCATTATCCAGGGATTATTGTAGATTTAAAGATTATTTTACGAAGCGTACTTCCTTGAAAAAGCAAACGAAAGGCCTCCACCAACTCTACGCTGAAGATCCCCTCCGAGCCGACCAACTGCTCTGGGGCCGAACCAGCTCTCCCCTTACCCGGCGGGGCTTTTTACGACGCTCGGCCCGCAGCGCCATGGCCCTGGCCCTCGGCGGCCCCCTGGTCTTTGGCGAGCATTTTCCCGCCGGCCTGATCCCCGCCGGGCTGGCCCACCGCGAAGACGACTTTGCCCTGCCCGGCAAACACCCCGACCTCCGCGTACTCAACGACCGCCCCATCAATGCCGAAACCCCGCCCCACCTGCTCGATGACGAGCTGACGCCGGGCGAGCTGTTTTTCGTCCGCAACAATGGCCTACCCCCCGCCATCAATACCATCGACCCTCAAAAGTGGACCCTACGCATCGATGGCGAAGCCGTCCGGCGCCCCCGAACCTTCAGCCTGCCCGAGCTCCAAGCCCAGTTTACCCACCACCGCTACCAACTCACCCTCGAATGCGGGGGCAATGGCCGCAAAGAATTCAACCCGCCCGCCAAAGGCAACCAGTGGTCGACCGGAGCGGTGGGCTGCGCCGAATGGACGGGCGTCCGCCTACGCGACGTACTCCGGGCGGTGGGCCTGCGCGACAATGCGGTATACGTCGGCTACTACGGCAAAGATATGCACCTCAGTGGCGCCCCCGATAAGGATCCCATCTCGCGCGGCGTACCCCTCGCCAAGGCCATGCAAGAAGAATCCCTCATTGCCTGGGCGATGAACGGCCAGGACCTACCCTGGCTCAATGGCTACCCCCTGCGCTTGGTGTTTGGCGGTTGGCCCGCTTCGACCTCCGGCAAGTGGCTCGAACGCCTCGTCGTCCGCGATCGCATCCACGATGGGGCCAAGATGAATGGGCAATCCTACCGCGTGCCCTGCGAGCCGGTAGCGCCGGGTACCAAAGTACCCGACGATCGCATGTGCATCATCGAGTCGATGCCCGTCAAATCCCTGATTACCCATCCCAAGTCGGGGGCCCTCCTCCGGCCGGGGCAGGTCCTCCAATTGCGGGGACACGCCTGGGCGGGCGAACTGGCGGTCAGCGCCATTGAGTACTCCATTGATTTTGGAATGACCTGGCGGGCGGGGGAGCTGTCGCCACCGGCCAATCGTTTTGCCTGGCAGCGCTGGCGAGCGGAGGTGGAATTTCCCCAGACGGGCTACTACGAGGTCTGGGCCCGGGCCCGCGACAGTGAAGGCCGACAGCAGCCCATGCTCCTGCCCGGCTGGAATCCCAAGGGCTACCTCAACAACGCCTGCCACCGCATCGCCGTAAAAGTAGTCGAGCAATGACCACCAATGATCCTTCCAACCGCGACTTGAGCAAACGTCTCCTCCGGCGTTTGTTGGAAACCACGCCCCTCCTCCTGCTGTGGTGCGCGCTTTTATTCTACTACTTTGCCGGGGCCAATTGGTGGCCTTCCTGGCCCAGTCGGATCGAAAATCCCAACCCGGAGCGGCGAGTAATCGATCCCGAGGCGCCCCCATTCCCAGTTTTGGTAGATGGGGTGGACTGGCGGTCGGGATTAAAAATTGGGGCCCACTGGCAGACGGTACGGGCCACCTGTACGGCTTGTCATTCGGCCAAACTCATCACCCAAAATCGCGCTACCCGCCAGGGCTGGGAAGACATGCTCCGCTGGATGCAAGCCGAGCAGGGACTCCCCGATTTGGGCGAGCGCGAGGGGCCCATTCTGGATTATCTGTCGACGTATTACGCCCCCGAAACCATTGGTCGACGGCGGGTTTTGGCGGTCGAACAATGGTACGAACTCCCGGAGTAGTATTGCTAGCCGGTCCTTTTAACCCCTCCTTAACGCACTTTAACCCTTCCTTTACAGCTTTCGATGGTGAAATTGTGCTCCTTTGAGTAAAGAACAAGTGGAAACAAAACACTCGTTGTTAAACCTCAAAATTGCACTACGATGAAAACCACGAAAATCCTGACTGCCGCCCTCGTCCTGACTACTGCCTTGCTGCTGAGTGCCTGTACCAACGTCGAAAAACTCGTTGATTCGGGCAATTACGAAGAGGCCATTGCCTACTCGGTCAAGAAATTGCGCGGTAAAAACAAGAAAAAACAGAAGCACGTCCTGGCCCTGGAGAAAGCCTTTAACAAGGCTAACCAACGCGACATCCGGCGGATGGAGGTCCTCAAAAAGCGGGGGAGCTCGGAAGATTGGGAAGAGGTGTACCAGCTGGTGCAAAACGTCGACCGGCGCCAGCGCTTGGTGGAGCCCCTCTTGCCCGTAATTGATCGGGAGGGTTACCGGGCGGAATTTAAATTCGTCAAGGTCGCCAATCTGGAAAATGAATCGCGCAACCAATTGGCCGTCACGCTCTACGAAGATGGCCAGCGCCTGCTGACGATTGCCCAACGCGACCGCAACAAGTCGGCCGCCCGCGAGGCCTACCGCCAACTCAACAAGATTGAGCGTTACCAAAGCGCCTACCGTGATACGGACTACCTGCTCGCTCGGGCGCGCCAGATCGGGACGACTCGGATCCGCTTCAAAATGGACAATTCCGACAGTCCGGTAGTGTTGCCCCGCCGGTTTCAGGAGGAAGTCTTGGCCTTCGGAGCGGATGAACTCAATACCTTTTGGAACGAATTCTACGTCGCCGATACGCCCGAGGTACCCATGGATTTTGAGGTGGTGATGAAGGTGAGCAACGTGGCCATCAGCCCCGAGCGGATCAAGGAGGTGGAGTACATCGACCGCGAAGAAGTCGAGGATGGTTTTGAGTACGTGCTGGACGAGAATGGCAACGTGATGAAGGATACCCTGGGCAACGACATCAAGATTCCGCGTTACCGCTTTGTGGAGGCCCTGGTATTTGAGACCTTCCAGCACAAGGAAGTCCGGGTGGAAGCGCGTTTGGAGTACGTCGACCTGCGCAATCGCAACCTGATTGACTCGGACAATCTGGGGGTAGCGGCCGTCTTCGAGAATTACGCTTCGACCTACCGCGGTGATCCCCGGGCCTTGAGTGCGCGCAGCCGCCGCTGTATCGGCAAGCAGCCCTTGCCCTTCCCCGCCACCGAGCACCTACTGATCCAGGCCGCCGAACAGCTCAAACCCGCCATCCGCTCCAACATCAGCAACAAACGCCTGATCTGAGCCCCGCGCCCAAACGAGATTGTAAGCAGAGCTTTAGCTCTTTTGATAAATAGGTTAGTTAATGTACAAGGCCGCCGCTCGACCCGAGTGGCGGCGTTTTTGCTGGCCTCTCGTTCGTTCCATTCGCCGGGGACGAGCCAATGCGAGGGGTAAGCGTGGAACGGGGGAAAGGGCAACCAATCGGGCCTTATTGCGTTTGGTAATGAAAGACCACCGGGGCGCCCCACGGCAATGGCCGCCCTCCAAAACACAAGCTGATGATGCACTCCGACCGCGAGCTGGGCTGGGCCAATTTTTGGAACTTCGAGCAGTACGGCTTTCACGAAACCTTTATGCGGGCCCTGAGCGAACAGTTGCTGGAGGAAGCCCAACAAATGGTCGGGGGAAAAGACCTGCCCCAATTTGGGTTCCGCCTGTACTACGGCCTGGCCCCCATCGATTGGGAATCCCGGGGGCAGTCGGGAAGTACCACGGTAAGTCTGCTGGTACCGCCCTCCTTTATGCTGCCCATCCGGGTCGGCTGGACCACCACGGAGCTCCTCCCGGAGGATTGGTACCGTCGGGCCCTGGCGCCCGGGGCCGCCACCTTTAGCTGGGCGGACCACTTTCCCCTCGATCAGGTCCGCAGCCAGCTCCGTCCCCAGCGTACGATCACTTCCAAGCAAACCCAGCATCCTTTCCCCATCGAAATCTACCCGACCAGCCTGCCCGATATCAGCCTAGGCCTCACCTTTGATCAAGCCCTCACGACGGTCGAATGCCAAACGTTACCCGGGGGGGCAAGGACGCATC
>CALCCH010000041.1 GCA_937899855.1 uncultured Saprospirales bacterium
CGACCCGCAGGTAACGCAGGCTGATCCGAAAAAGACGCGCCTGGATGCGTTCCCAAGCCCAGCGCTTTTGCTTTTCCGCATTGTGGAGCTTAATCTCCTTGATCCCCGAGATGAGTTGGATCAAATTGCTCTGGTTTTCCGCCATCTGGTCAAAACGCTTGTAGTCCAGTTCGCGACGAATGCGTAGAAAGACCAGCACCCAAGTGAGGTAGATGACCGTAGCGGTGGCAAAAATGCCAAAGATGAGCAGGTCGTATTGGGCCAGGACGATCCCGAAGATGACGAAGGTAAGTAGGGAGAAAATGGTCACCAAAGTGGTGGAGGATAAAAAGCTCTCCACTCGTCGATTGTCCTGGATGCGTTGGAGCAAATCCCCCGTCATTTTGGTGTCGAAAAAGCGGACGGGCAGCTTCATCATCTTGATTAAAAAATCGGAAATCAGGCTGATGTTTACCCTTACCCCAATGTGGAGCAAAATCCAGCTGCGGATAAATTCGACCGCGGTTTGGCTAAAAAACAAAACGGCGTGCGCCACGAGGATGAGCATCACAAAACTGGTATCCTGGTTTTTGATCCCGATGTCGACGATGGACTGCATGAGGAAGGGGAATACCAGTTGGAGTCCACTCAAAAAGACCAGTCCCAGGGCCAATTGGGCCAGCAGGGTTTTGTAGCTCTTGAGGTATTGCCAGAGGTAGAGGAAACTGCTCTTGTCGAGCTGCTCGCCATCGCGATTGTAAAAATCGGGGGTGGCTTCGAGCAGCAGCAGGATGCCGAGTTCTTCGCCTTCGTCCTGGTGGCTGGCCCATCCGTCGAGGAATTCTTCCTTGCGGAGCCGGAACTTTCCGGCGGCCGGATCAGCGACCCAGACGTGTTTTTTGGTGGCTTTGGTGACGACGATGAAGTGGTTTTGCCGCCAGTGGGCGATACAGGGCAGGGGAATGTCTTCGATCAATCGGTCGTAGGGGAGCTTTACGCCCAGGCTGTGCATGCCGATGGCCTCCGCCGCATCACTGATCCCCATGAGGGAAACCCCCTCCCGATCCAGGTAGGTCAGCTCCCGCAGATAGGCGAGTGAGTAGTGACGACCGTAATAGCGGGCTACCATGCGCAAGCACGTAGCGCCACAATCCATGGCGTCGAGTTGTTTGTAAAAAGGAAACTTTCTGGACATCGGTGATTTCTCCGCTTTTGGCCCGTAGGCTGCCCTAAGGGTCGCTTGGTTTTGTTAAAATCATTGTGGTGTCCTGCATGCGGTGTGGTATACGTATTATCACCAATAATCATACCGCAATGCGAAAAGATGAGCCAACGGCGGCTTTTTCACCATAAACGGTACCAACCATTTAGAATGTGTGGAAGTTTCTCAGTGTATGTTTGAATGGCCCAAATGCAGGAAATGGAAACCTTCCCCGAAGGCTTCCACCAACGCAGCACCTACTTTGGACCCAAGCGGTGCTACTTACATCAACGATTGAGTTAGCCGCAGCTAACCAATTACCAGCGAATTACTTAGCGATTTGCAGTAACAGCTTACATCAAGCCAAAAATCTTGGCATACTTCATCATCTCCCCCTGATTGCTGATCTTTACCTTTCCGCCCAAAACGGCCATCATGGGATTGACTTTTCCCGTGACCAGGCCCACCAACGTATCGGCGGAGGTCGTTACCTTGCACTTGGCCTCGCCATTCATGCCCTCCCCCACGTCAATCGCTCCGTTGGCAACCTGAACGGTATACTGACCACCACCAGCTCCCGAGATATCGAAGTGAAACGTCGTTTCCAAGCCTTCCAAGGTGGCACTGTCGACTTTGCTGGGTAAACTGGTGATAAATTCCTGTGCTGTCATAATGGATGTTATTTTATTTGATTGCCCCGAAAGGTAAGCATTTTTTGTAATAAGTTCTTATTCCCCAAAAGAATGAATAATGGCGCAAAAGTCGGGCGCTTTGAGGTATGATAACCCCCCCCATCAACCAAACACAACCGCCAGGGGAATAAGGGCTACCGAGATGGCGAGTTTGGCGCAGCCCCCCGAAAGAATGGCGATGGCATCGGCCAATTCAGGCGAATACTGCGCCGCAATCAGCTGGCGAATCTCCCGGTGCATCTCCTGGGCCTGCTCCTTACTCGCCGTCACCCCGGTCCCGATGGCCCAGATGGGTTCGTAGGCAATGATGACTTTGGCCATCTGCTCGGCACTGAGGTGAAACAAGCTCTCGCGCAGTTGCTCCCCTACAAAAGCGACGTGCTGGCCCGCCTCACGGATCTCCAAGGCCTCCCCACAACAAAAAATGGGTAGCACATCGGTTCCCAATACCCGGTCGATCTTTTGGGCCAACAAGTGATTGGTTTCTCCATAATACTGGCGCCGTTCGGAGTGCCCCAGGATGACGTACTTGACCCCCACCGAGGCCAGCATGTCCACCGCAATTTCTCCGGTGTAGGCCCCCTTCTCGGCCTCGTGGCAGTTTTGGGCAGCCACCTCGATGTGGCTGGCGTCGGCGGTGATGCTGACGATGGATGGAAGAAAGACGGCGGGGGGCGCCAGGATGATCTGGACGCCATCGCTGGCTTTGGTATCGGCCCGGATTTCGCGGACCAATTTGAGCCCATCGTTGAGGGTTTTGTTCATTTTCCAGTTTCCGGCGGCGATCTTTGGTCTTGGCATATTGCGTTATTTTTTGGAGGTATTGGAAGCGGCCGAAGCCTTGCGCTGGCTCTTGGCCTGCTGTGCGTATTCGCGATTCTTTTCGATGACGTGTGCCGGACGGCTCCATTTGGGAGCGGCCTCTCGATCGGTGTACACGAGGTCGGGTTTGGCCTGGGGCCGGCTGCCCTTGGCAAAGGCGGGCGTGGCCTTGAGTCCCAGCAGATCGAACAACTGTAGGTCCTCCGAACGCTCGGGGTTAGGTGTGGTGAGCAGTTTGTCTCCCGCAAAGATGGACCCCGCCCCCGCCATAAAACAGAGGGCTTGCCCCTCCTGGCTCATCTGCGTACGTCCTGCCGACAAGCGCACCGTCGAACGCGGCATCACTATGCGGGTGGTAGCCACCATCCGAATCATATCCCAAATGGGTACGATCTGCTGCTCTTCCAGTGGTGTACCCTCCACGGGTACCAGGGCATTGATGGGGACGGTTTCGGGTTGCGGCTCCAGGCTAGCTAGGGTGAGCAACATCTTACAACGGTCCTCCACGGCTTCCCCCATCCCGATGATGCCCCCGGAGCAGACCGTCAACTTGGCCGACCGAACGTTTTCGATTGTCTCCAAGCGGTCTTCGTAGCCTCGCGTCGAGATGATTTCTTGGTAGTATTCCTCGGAAGTATCGAGGATGTGATAGTAAGCGTACAAGCCAGCCGCCGCCAATTGCTCGGCCTGGCGTTTGGTGACCATGCCCAGGGTACAACACACTTCCATGTCCAGCGAATTGACCGTACGGATCAGCTCCAGGACGTGGTCAAAATCCTTCCCCTCCTTGACGTTGCGCCAGGCCGCCCCCATGCACAGACGCGACGAACCCGATTCCTTGGCATTGAGCGCCGACATCATCACTTCTTTGACCGACAGCAAATCGTTTTTTTCAATATCGGTATGGTAGCGCGCCGCTTGGGGGCAATAGGCACAATCCTCGGGGCAGCCCCCCGTCTTGATCGAAAGTAAGGTGCTGATTTGAACCTCGCGGGGGTCGTGGTGCTCCCGGTGTACCTGAGCAGCCCGAAACACCAACTCCAACAGGGGACTGTGGTACACTTCCATAATTTCGGGGAGGGTCCAGATGCGGTGCTTGGCTTCTTGATTCATGACGATGAATTTTCGGGTTTACGGATAATGATACTTGCGGCGTTGCCTCCAAAGCCTACTGCATTTAGAAGCACCCGCCGAATGGTTTTTTGCTCAATCCGGGGGCCCACGAGGTAGGGCGGGCGGATAATCTGTGCTGCCTGCATTTGCAATAGGGCGAATTCCAGACTCAGCGCAGCCGAGGCACCCAAAGTATGACCAATTTTCCACTTATTGGTAGTCCCCGTTGGTATTTTTTGTGGAAAGATGGCTTTGATTGCTTCCCGCTCCGCCCGATCTCCCTGGATCGTTCCGGGGGAATGGAGGACGACCAAATCAATGGCCTCAGGGGGCAGGTCGGCCAGGGCCATCCGCATGGATCGTTGCAGACTGAGGCCATTGGGTGAGATTTGGGTGGGGTGATCAAAATCTTCCGTTCCGTAGCCGATGCCTTCGATCCAGGCCAAGGGTCGTGGGGGGTCAACTTCGAGGGCGAAGACGGCGGCCCCTTCGCCGAGTACCATCCCGTTTTGGGTCTTGTGGGCCTCCATCGCACGACAGGGAAAGGCTCCCGTATTTTGTGCGGCGGGCGTAATTTTGAGGGCCGCCATTTGGGCTTGGGTAAAGGGGGTTAAAGGGGCTTCGCTGCCACCGACGAGAAAGCGTTGGGCCAGCCCGGAGCGCAACCAAGCTATGCCGTTGAGGAGGGCGTGGAGCGCCGAGCTACAGGTGACCGAGTGGCTGATGGTGGGTCCCCGGTGGCCTAGGTCCCGACCCACCCAGGCACTCAGATTGCCCAGGGTAGTCAGGGGGGAGGTGAGGGGAGCCGTCTGTGAACGCGGGTGGTTTTGAAAATGATCGTGGTACTGCTCAAAGGTTTGGGTAGCCCCACGGGAAGAACCGAGGTTGATCCCAAAGCTAGCGCCGCGGGACCAGCCGGCCTCTTGGTAAGCGCCCCGGGCGGCCAGCAAGGCCAGCTGTACCGAACGGTCGACTTTGCGGTAGTACTTATTTTCGGCCCGTAGCGCCCGCAAGTTTTGCTCCACCACCGAGGCGGCGGGGGCTTCGAAATAGGGCCGGACCGGATGGCGCCGAATGGCGGTAGCCGGACTTTGGTAAGCTTTCCACACCGCTACCCGTTCGGCCCCGAGGGCCGATAAGGCGGCGTAGCCCACAATCCCAATTGCTCTATCCATTCCCCAACTGCTTGATGGCACCGCGGAGCACCTCGTACACCCGATCCAATTGCTCGGCGGTGATGCAGTAAGGAGGCAGGATGTAGACGACATTGCCCAGGGGCCGCAGGAGAACCCGCTGTTCCATAAAGTATTGGTTCAGTCGGTCGCGGATGGAGTTGAAATAAGAGGAATCCTCGTCGCTCCGTAGTTCGAGGGCCAGTATGGTGCCCCGCTGCCGCACCTGGGCGACGTTGGGATGCTCGCTGATACTGGCGGCAAAGGCGGCGTGCTGCCGAGCAATGCGTTCGATGCGTTCCCAGGTTTCGTCTTCTTCCATCAGGTCCATGCTCGCCAGTCCCGCCGCACAACCCACCGGGTTGCCCGTGTAGGAATGGCCGTGGTAGAGGGCCTTGTACTTGTCGTCGGAGTGAAAAACGGCGTAAACCTCGGAGGAGCAGGAAGTAATGGCCATGGGAAGGGTACCCCCCGTCAAACCCTTGGACATGGCAATGATGTCGGGCGCGTGGCGCAGGTAATCGGTGGCAAAAAACTTCCCGGTGCGGCAAAATCCCGTCATGACTTCATCGGCCAGGCACAAAATGCCGTGCGCCCGACAGCGGACGATCAGTTGG
>CALCCH010000042.1 GCA_937899855.1 uncultured Saprospirales bacterium
GCCGCCCTGGCCCTCATCGGCAACCAGACCAACCAGGGTGACGAACTGATTTCGGACCGCCGCATCTACCCCTGGAATGGCTACACCGTTCGCTACCAAAAGCGCGATAAGTACCAAGGTCAAATCCTCGCCAACTTTAAGCGGGGCCGCGGTGACTACATGGGTATGGCGGGCAAGCTGAACGATAATGCGCACATTCCCGCCCCCGTACGCGGTTATATCCCCAATGATTTTGGCCTCTATCACATGGCGGGCAACGTCAACGAATGGACCATGGACCTCTACCGGCCCCTGACCTCGATGACCCTGCGCGATGTGGAAAACCACGATCTGAACCCCTATCGGGGGGGTAAATTCGAAACCAAAATTCTCGATGAAGACGGTCGTCCGCTGGAAAAAGACAGCATCGGTCGGATTCGCTACCGCTACGTAGAAGACGATGAGGTGGCCACTCGGGAGAACTACAAAAAAGGTCAAGCTTACAACTACCTCGACGGTGATCAGGAGTCCTACGTACTCTACGAATACGGCAAGTCGACCCTGATTAGCGACAAGTCGCGGGTCATCAAGGGAGGATCCTGGTCGGATCGTGCCTACTGGATGTCGCCCGGTGCGCGCCGCTTCAAGGAGGAAGACAAATCGGATCGTACCATCGGTTTCCGTTGTGCCATGACGCGGACGGGTGGTCCTACCGGCAACGACGATTCGGGTGGGAATACCTTCAAGGTGAACCAACGCAAGTCAAAGCGCCGTTATAGATAAATCGAAGGGTCCGCTTTGACTCGGAAAGTCTCCGCATGTATACCAATCGTGCGGAGACTTTTTTATTTTGTGCACCCAAGCCAAACTATGATCGACACTATTACCCTCTACTCGTATTTTCAAGAACATCCCCTGGTCTGTACCGACAGTCGTCGGATCAGCCCGGGAAGCCTTTTCTTTGCCCTCCGGGGCGATCGCTTTGATGGGCACCAGTACGCGGCCGCTGCCCTGGCTGCGGGAGCTGCCTACGCCATTATCGACGATGCCAGCTACCAGCTCAACGATCGCTACTTGCTGGTCGGTGACGTACTGAGCAGTCTGCAAGACCTGGCCCGCCATCACCGTCGCCAGTTTTCCATCCCGGTGCTGGCCATTACGGGCAGCAATGGCAAAACGACGACCAAGGAGTTGATCAGTCGGGTGCTGGATCAGCATTACGCCACCCACGCCACGGCGGGCAATTTCAACAACCACATTGGGGTACCACTTACCTTGCTGGCCATGTCGCTGGATACGGAGGTCGCCGTCATTGAGATGGGGGCCAATCACCAGGGCGAGATCGCCGCCCTGAGCGCCATTGCGGAGCCTACCCACGGTTTGATTACCAACATTGGCAAGGCCCACTTGGAAGGTTTTGGGGGGCTAGAGGGGGTCAAGCGCGGCAAGTCGGAATTGTACCGCTTCCTGGCGAAAAATTCGGGGGTTGCCTTTGTTGACCTCGATGCGGCCTTTCTGGAAGGCCTCTCTCAGGATGTACAGTGGCGTATTTTTTACCGCAACAGCTCCGCGCCCCATCCGGCGAATGCCCACTACGAAAGCAAATTGCTCCAAACCAAACCCTTCCTGCGGGTGGCCTACCCTTCCTGGCAGGGGCAGCTGCGGGTAATCGATACCCAGTTGGTCGGAGCGTACAATTATCACAACCTCATGAGTGCCATTGCGATTGGTCGTTACTTCAAGGTACCCGACGCAAAGATTGTCGCGGCCATTGCTTCTTACCGCCCGACCAACAACCGTTCGCAGGTACTGCAACGGGGGAACAATACCTACTTGCTGGATGCCTACAATGCGAATCCGACCAGTATGGCCGAGGCCCTGCGGAATCTGGCCGAGTGGGAGGCACCCCGCAAGGTGGCGATCCTGGGCGATATGCTGGAATTGGGGGAATACACTGCCGAGGAGCGCCGCAAGATTGTGATGCAGGCCCGTCAGATCGTAGGCGAAGATTTGCTTTTGGTGGGCCCCC
>CALCCH010000043.1 GCA_937899855.1 uncultured Saprospirales bacterium
ACCACCCCCTCATCAGCCAGTTTGACATCGTTGTCCCCGTGCTCCACAAAGACACGGCCATTGCCTACACCTTTATCGGAGGCTTTGCCGAGCACGAGGACATGTACAACAAGGTGCAATTCATCACCACCATTACCAATATCATTGCCGTGGCCATCGAAAATAAGCGCCTGTTCAAACGGCAACTCGAACAGGAAAGACTCAAGCGCGAAATGGAACTGGCCAGCGAGATGCAGCGTATGCTTATTCCTTCCTCCTTACAAACGGAGGGCCCCTACGAACTGGCCAGCATCTACAAACCCCAGTTGGGTGTCGGGGGAGATTATTTCGACTACCTGGAGTTTGCGGATGGCAAGCTGGCTTTTTGTATTGCCGATATCTCCGGTAAAGGCGTGGCGGCAGCCCTGCTGATGGCCAACTTTCAGGCCAACTTTCACAGCCTCATTCTCAAACGTTCCCAGCTCGATACCTTCGTTCGCGAGCTCAATCAGAGTTTGTTCCGGATCACCCAGGGGGAAAAATTCCTCACCTTTTTTATCGCCGAATACGATCCCAAAACCCGCCAATTGCAGTACGTCAATGCCGGCCACAACCCTCCCCTCCTCGTGATGGACGGCCGAACCCAACTGCTCACCAAGGGCTGTACCATTTTGGGATCCTTTACCAAACTACCCGAGGTGGAAGTCGGCCAGTTGACGCTGACCGAGGAATGTACGATCTTTACTTTTACGGATGGCTTGACCGACGTCAAAAACGCCGCGGGACAGTTTTTTGACGAGGCCTTATTGGAAGCCTTTATCCTCCAAAATAGTCCGCTTTCGGCCCAGCGATTGAACGCTCAATTGATGGAAAAAATCGAGGATTTCAAGGGAGAACAGACTTACCCCGACGATTTTACGGTTTTGACCTGTAAAATATCCCATTAGTCTAAAAATCTGTTGATAAAGCCAACTGTCTTTTTCTTTTACCGTTAGGTAAGTACACCGTCTGACGAA
Source organism: uncultured Saprospirales bacterium (assembly GCA_937899855.1). Lineage (GTDB taxonomy): Bacteria > Bacteroidota > Bacteroidia > Chitinophagales > Saprospiraceae > CALLVY01. The sequence goes on from CALCCH010000043.1 coordinate 996, forward strand.
TACGAAGCCTTCTTTTGATTTTTTTTAAAATATTAAAGATATTGTATTACAACGGATATGAAAGATAAGACTATCGCTGCGGTTCTGGCATTGTTTCTTGGCTACTTTGGCGCCCACCGGTTTTACCTGCGCCAAACGGGCCTGGGCATTCTTTATTTTTTTCTGGCCTTTACCGGAATCAGCTTCCTGTTGAGCTTTATCGATTTCTTCCGTTTTCTCTTCATGGATCAGCAACGTTTCGATTTTGCCTACAATCGGAATTATTTCAATTACGTCCAAGCCGCGGGAACGGATTTTGATCGGCACTACCATCGCCGTCCGGTCCGGGAGGAACAGCCACCGGCGCGGGAGCCCCGCGGAACGCGGGTCATCCCGGTGCGTCCGTCCCGATCGGTACCGACTCCCAAGAAAAAGACCACTCCGAGCCGTCCCCGAGCCAGCCAGTCGAACCACTATCACCAGCGCGGCATCGAGAAATACCGCAATTTTGATTATCCCGGCGCCATTCAGGACTTTATCAAGGCCCTCGAAATCGAGCCACAAAGTATTGCCGTCCACTTCAATATCGCCTGCGCCTACTCCCTGACCGAACAGGCCGATCAATCCTTTTTTCACCTGAGTAAGGCGGTGGAATACGGATTTAAAGATTTTGAAAAAATTCGTAGCCACGATGCTTTGGCGTATATTCGCATCAAGGACGAGTTCCAGGATTTTGCTCAAAATGGCTACCGACTGGTGGCTCCCCAGCCCGCTTCTACGGGGCCGGCAATCACGGCCCAGCCCGATCTGCTGGAGCAATTGCGGCAGCTGGGGGAGTTGCGCGAGCGCGAATTACTAACCGAAGAGGAATTTTTATTACAAAAAAAGAAATTGTTGGGCTAGGTCCCAACGGATCGTCATGAGAAATATCACCCCGAGTTCGATCATATTTTTTGTTGTACTGGCCATTATTCTAAGTAATTTATTTCCCGGTGGTTTCCTTCCCGTAATCATCGCATTTTTTATTTTTCGGAGTTTGGCCTCCGGTAATGACAATCAAGTAAACCCTCGTGGCTCCAATAAGAATCGGCGCTACGACCGGCGTACCAACCGCCGGGGAGACCGTCGGTACCGAGAGCGGGAAAGCAGTCGGGACTACCGGCGGCGGGCACCGGCCGAGAGTAGCCGCCGCCGGCCGGAGCGCTCCGAGGAGCCGCCCCCAGCTCGCAAGCCAGTGGCTAAAAAGAACCCCTTTAAGAAAAGTGGGATTGAAAAGTTTAAGGACTACGACTACGAGGGCGCCATCGAAGATTTTCAAAAAGCCCTCCAAGTCGACGGCGAAGACAAGGCCGTCCATTTCAATATTGCCTGTGCGTATTCCTTGATGGAAGATAAAGAAAAGTCTTTCTACCACCTGAGCGAGGCCGTCAAATACGGGCTGGTGGACTTTGAGAAAATCAAAACCCACGATGCCCTAGCTTACATCCGTATTCAAGATGAATTTGAGGCCTTTAGTAAGGGGGGCTACCGCTGGCCACTCAACGACAGCACCGAAAACAACAAGGATCAATTGCTGACCACCCAACCCGATATCCTCGAACAACTCAAGCAACTGGGCGAATTGCGCGACCGGGGTTTGCTGACTCAGGAAGAATTTTTGGCGCAGAAAGAAAAGTTGATGCGCTGACGTTTCGGCCGGTTTTGGCATTGTGATTGAGCTAACATTACCACGCCAGCCAACATTCCCATGCAAATTTCGTTTTCTTAGCGAGAAAATTACATCGAATATGATTGCTGCTAACCTCTTGTCGCACGAATTCGTGCCCCTTCGTACTTCCGACACCGGTCAGGAAGCGCTCAGTATTATGGGCGACTTCTACGTCAAGCACCTTCCCATCGTCAACAATGAGCAGATGTTGGGCCTGATTTCGGAGGACGATATCCTACAAAATGACATCGAGGAAGCAGTGGGTTCGTACACGCTTTCGCTGACCAGTCCCACGGTCAACGAGCGCGATCACCTTTACGATGTACTCCGGGTATTGAGTGAATACAATCTGACCGTCGTACCGGTCATCGATTCGGACAACAACTACCTGGGCCTGATTACGCAGGGAGATTTGCTCCGCTTTTTTGCCCAAATTGGATCCTTTACCGAGCCGGGCAGTATCATCGTTTTTGAGATGAGTAAGCAAGACTATTCCCTATCGGAAATCGCGCGGATTGTGGAGGGGGAAAACGCGGCTATTCTCAGTAGCTTTATTACTTCCCCCCTCGATACGACCCAAATTGACGTCACGATCAAGATCAACCGGCAGGATTTGCAACGGATCATCGCCACCTTCGAGCGTTTTGACTACACCATCAAGGCCTCCTTCCAGGAGATGGAGTATTTTGAAGGCTTGAAAGACCGTTTTGATTCCTTGATGGCTTACCTCAACGTCTAAATCTTTCGTTTTTCCAGTTCACTCTTTGTTTGCTGTCGCTGTATCATTAGTGGCGGAGGCCTTTTCCTTGCTTGGTCCTATGATGCTCTCGGTAGGAACCATCTTCAAATCCGTAGCCACGATAGGCCATTTGATAGTTGATAAACTCGTGATCGATTTTAATCCATTCGTAGTAATGGGGGTATTCCCTTTTTTCCTCGTAAGGCAATTTGATGACGGTTGGAAAGTGGAATCTGCTTTGGAGGTCAAAGTGTTGGTTCGAGAGGGACTGAATCATGGAGCCAGTTGCCTGTTTTGGAATCGGTTTATCAATGTCCGTCCAAATCATATTCACCCGAACCAGTTCGGCGTTGCGGTTAAAGTTAAATACCCTCACCGCAGCGTGTAATTGGTAGGTTTCATCATTATATGGAAAAGTCGTGGCGCAGAACGAATCGTCTTTTAAATAGTTGGCGGTAGCGATGTGGCGGTCGTACTGCAGGGGTTCGAGGGCAATGGTTTGGGTGATGGCGTCGAAGGGCTCACCTAGGTGGAGTGTAA
>CALCCH010000044.1 GCA_937899855.1 uncultured Saprospirales bacterium
TAATATTATTTAATAACAAGAGTCAACTTTTTTTAGGACGGCACACCCCTTTGCAGTTATTGTGCTTGGCACAGCCCTGCTACCCAGACCCAGAACTTCTCACTCTGGTCGGTTGTCCTATCAATTGAATTTCCTCCGTCTAGAATGAGAAAATCTGATACATAGACGCTTTTTGGAAAAAAATCCATAAATCAAATTCAGAAAAATGAACTAAAATCAGCTGCAACCCCTGTAAAATAAGGGCAAAATTTTTTGAAAAAAATTGACTCCGCGATCAAAAAGCTTTCTGGGTTTCTCTCATTTACAACCGATTCTACATTCGACATCGGCGCTTTCTCCTCTAAAAGCATTCAAAGTGGCCACTAAAAAACAAGCTTGGAACTTTCGACGACGGATCGGAGTTCTCCCTATTACAAAATCAACACATGCGAAAAACTAAAAATGTTTCTCAATGGCACCACACTTTTACCTCTTTCCTTTCTCTTCTGATGTCGAGCGGCGCGTCTGCGGCTCGCTGATATTTGATCCGCCAAGAAACTGACCCTTCCGCTTGCCTTAGCAACTGTGGGGATCGTGCAGTTGCGAAGTAAATTCCCTCTTTTTTACCTCCAACTGCCAAAGCTATGAATACGAAGCGCGTGTTGTACGCTGGCCAGTACTGGCCGGAGTAGGCTAGCGAACGATGGTCTGTCGGGCGCAGCCGATTTTTTGCCTGGTGTAGCTTAATGGTCAAAGCACCTGCCTTATACGCAGTAGGATGGCAGTTCGAATCTGCCCAGCAGGACCAAACGAATCACAAGATTGGGGCCTCCAACTTTGGGGCAATGCCCTAGAGTAGGATGTCGTTGACGGGACGCACCTTTTCCGGTAGGCGGGTCTCGCCCAGCATCTCCCGCAGGTCGATTTCGATGGTGCGGCAGAGGGCGGTCATGGGTACATCGTTGATGAATTCCTCGAAGGGGTCTTCGCTGTTGTCTCCGACGATTTCCATGGTGCTAAACACCCAGGAGATCAAGACGCTGAAGGGGACCATCAGCCAGGTGAGGCCATGGCCCATGGAGGCAAATTCGCCGATCAGCGCCATGGGGAGTAGAAAGATAAAGATGTTGGTAAAAACCTTGCTGAAAAAGGCGTATTGTCGGGGGAAGGGGGTATTCTTGATCCGTTCGCACTTGCCCTGAAGATTGTAGAACTCCTCCAGGCTTTTCATCATATCGATGTGGCGAAAATCGCCGATCAATCCCAGTTTTTCCTGTAAAAATCTAAGATCTTCGCCCTGCTGTCGAATCAGCTGCGTAGCCATATTGCGACGTTCGATCATAAAGTTGTACTCGTCGGTGGGGAGGAAACAACTCACGTTGTTGTTCCACTTTTCCCACTCCGGGCTATTGGAGGTAATGGCGCGGACGTTGGCGGGATGCTTGAGGCTAAAGCTGGTGGGCTGGCGCAATTGGAGGCGGAGGGCGTTGAGCCAGGCGATGTGTCGGTAGATCAATTTTTTCTGATAGTGGTAAATCTCGTCGGCTTCGACATCGGGATGGGCGGAGCGGAGGGTGACAAAACTCATCACCTGATTGCCCCAGGTCCGGCTGTAGTTGACGATGCCGCCCCAAATTTTGCGGGCCTCCCAAAAACGATCGTAGGAAGCATTGTTTTTAAAACCGATGTAAAAGGCCACCGCAATACCGATGGTACTCACCGGCAGGAAGGGAATACTGATGTCCCGGCCCTGGTGGTCGAAATAGTGGTGGACAAAGTAGACGGCCAGCGCCCACAGGGTGTAGAGGATCAAATTCAACCAGGCAAAACGCAGGACGATGTTCCAACGGATGTTTCTTTTGACGTACATCAGCGATATGAGTTAGGTGGTACAATGGTTTACTCCGGGAAGATACGGACTCCTGCGGAGTTCCACTACCACCGTCGTCCTATTTCTTTTGGGCCTCGCGCTTGGCGTTGCGGTAACGGACGTCCATTTCCTCCGTTTTCTGATCCTTGAGGGCCAAATTGGAGCGCAGCAATTCGACGACTTGTTCTTCACCGGGCACCCGATAGCTCAGTTTGATCTCGGCACCGGAGGATTTGACCTTGCTGACGCCCTCGGCTACCTCGCGGATACTGGTGATGTAGCTGTCAAAATAGCGGTGACGCTTGACTTCGGACAGCAAACTTTGGTAGTCGATCTCGATGGCGGCTCGGTAGCCTTCCACACTCGAATCGGCTTTGCGGGAGTCGAAGTAGCTGCAGTTGATAAATTCCATCTCATTGACTCCGTACTGGTGCATCAATTCCCAGAAGCGCGGGTCGAGGATGTGAATCTTGGTTTCGTCGCCTTTCGCGTAGAGGGTACGGAAGGAGAGGTATTGCAGCTCCTGAAACAGTTGGTAGTCGGCGGATTGGTAGTGCTGGAGGGCGGGGAGGTAGAGGTAGCGGCGCTCGTCAAAGCCTTCGATGGCGGGCTGGAGGACTTGCTCCAGATAGGGGGCCGCCCGATTTTGCTCCTCGCGGATCATGATTTCCTCTTTTCCCTGACGGATGGTGACGTAAAAATCGCTAAATACACTCAGCGTTTGTGCCGGTAGGCTCGCCTCGATGCTGTCGCGGAGCAGGCATTCGGCGTAGGCGCGGTAGCGGATGTTGTCGTTGGCGAGGTACTGGCGCAGTAATTGATTGCGGACCTCCGCTTGGAAAGACATGCTCAGGGCGTCGGAGAGGATACACTCGGGTTCGTTGACCAGCTCGGCAATTTGCTTGAAGAAAACAAAGGCTTGCTCATTGGTGATAAACTTGAGGTCTTCCCAATAGAACTTGGCTTCCATGCTGGCTTCTTCTTCGGAACTCAACTCCAGATAAAGGTTGGGCGATTGTTCGAAGAGGTGTTGCTCCACGGGTTTTTTGTACTGCTTGTTGTTGGTGAGTACGGCTTCGTAATAGCGGTGCACGATGAATTTTTTCCGCCACAGGTCCTGATTGAGGTAAAACCTGCGGCGGATGGATTCAATGAGGTAGTAGAGGTAGCTGGGGTTACCGGATTCAAAAAGGTGGTACTTAAAGGCCTTTTCGGTGCAGCGCCCATACTGAAAATCGTGGAGCAGGCTTTGGAGGATTTCGGACTTGGCCTCCTCCCGGAAGCGTTCGAAATCCGCTTGGCTCACCTGAAAATAGCGCAGGTCGGCCGCCGTGGCGTCTTGGTCCTTGATGTAGCTGTGGAGTTGTTCCAATCGCCTTTCCGAACGCGGGTGGGTATACTCCTCCAGGACCCACTTTTTTTTGCTGCGGGCCAGGTAATTTTTCTCCCAACGCTCCATGGCTTCAAAGGCCTTGGTGAGTCCCTCCAAACGGTAGCCCCCCCGGGCGAGCCAGCGGGCCGACAGGGCATCAGCATCCAGCTCGCTCTGGATGGAATAGTCGCTGTAGGCGCCCTTGTTGGCCAGTAGAAAGCCGGGGCGGAAGTCGCCGCGTTCGCGTTTGACGTAGGCCTCGATGGAGTGGTGGAGGTGGTGGTGGGCCAGCTCGTGGCATAGGATGCCGGCGAGGGTCGCCTCGTCGGACACCTGATCGAACAATCCGATGTGGAGAAAAATCATCCCGGAAGGGGTGACGTAGGCATTGAACCGTCCGTTTTTGACCAGGTAAACGCGGATCAAACTGTCCTGGGCCAATTCTTCGGGGAGTACCCGCTGGAGGATCTGGTTGAGGTAGTCCTCAAAGCTGGACCAGTCGCTGTAGACCTCGCCACTGGAAAACAGATAGGACAGTTGGATGGAAGCTTGGTCGGCAAAACGGAAGGTAGAACGCGGGTAGGCTTCGTTGCGCAAGTGGTCGGGAATGCGTTGGTAAATGTGCTCGCGGAGGGCTTCCGTCGATACTCGAAAGCGCTCCGGTAGGGTATCCTGATTGCTGCGGCCAAAGTGGAATACGGCTTGAGCACCAAGGGTTTGCGAAAGGCTGCCTCCCAATAGGAAGGCCAAAGCCAAACGGAGAAGGGTCGTTTTAGACATGGATCTATATTTTTTGATGATCGTTGCGGTCGAGCGAGGCTCCGGTAACCGTCGAGTGGACCGATGAGCCGTGCAAAAGAGGTCAAAGGTCGTACCATAAAGGTAAAAATTCTTCCAGAAGTTCCCTCTATACCTGGATTTAGGCGATCGAGCGGTTGCTCCGCCAGCTTCACTGTCGACAGCTAGCGGAAGGAAGCCCTTTTGTCAGCCACTGCGCGCTTTTACCATTTGCTCCAGCAAATGCTTGGTACTTCGTCCAATAAGGCCTAACTTTCCGATACAACGCTGTAACAATACTTTACACCAACGCTAAAATCTAAAGCATGAAAAGTATTGTATCTTCCCTATTATTCTTTTCTCTTTATCTCCCCAACGTACTGAAAGCCTGTACCTGCCCCTGCACCATTACCAAGCATTCCCTTTGCGAAGTACTGCGGGATGATCCTCAAACGGTCGTCCTCCAAGCCATTTTACTCGACCTGCAGGTCAACCCCGACCATCCCCCCTTTCGTTACCGACTGCGGGTGCTGGAAAACCTTTCCCACCAATCAACGGAGGACACCCTACAGGTCATCGTAGACGACACCTGCTCCGAACCCCTGTGGGACAACGAAGGCCATTGGGGGCCACCCAGCCCGGGCGATACCCTGGTCTTTATGGGCCAGCTCCGCACCGATACCCCTCCCGATTCGCTCCAGACAATCAGCCGTTTCAGTTGCACCACCCTGCCCCTGTACTACCGCAACGGCTGGGTCGAAGGGCCCTTTAGCGGCCGGTCCAAGCGCCTGACCATCGCCGATTTACGCGACTACCTCCGGTCGGACCTGACGACGGATCGCGCTTGCGAGCTTTGCGATTGCGCTTGTTTTCATTTCCCCTCGCTATTGCCCGCCGATCAGTTTTGTACGGTGGTGCTCTTGGAACAATGGGAGTTGATCGTTTCCGCCACCATTGTCGCACGGGAAGGGAACCACGGGTACCGGGTATCGGTCGATAACGTGATTTTGGGAGAGAGCAACGGGGAACCGGAGCTCTTGTTTTGGACGGCGCCCTGGTCGAGCTGTCGCGCCGATGGCGCTGTCTTGGAAGTGGGGCAGTCCTACGTTCTGGCCCTGAGCGAATTGACGAGTGATGATTGGCTGGAGCCCGAAGAGCGGGTGGGGGATTACGAGTTGTACGGTTGTGGCGTATACGCCCTGCCCATTGTCGATGGTCGGGTGGAGGGACCCATCACCGCCCAATTGGAGGAAGCCAGCCTGGACGAGTTCACCACTTTGGTAAGGGGCATTACCGATCTCAACGATTGTGGTTTGATTGATGTGGCGGTGGCGGAGCGCTCCGAGCTGGAACTCACGATTTTTCCCAACCCCACCAGCGGTATCCTCCATTTGGAAGCGCCCCCCGGATTCCTAGGCAAGGCCCAAATACGGCTGTACACCACCACGGGGCGGGTGCTCTTCGCCGGCCCGCTCCCCCATGGCGATCCGAGCAGCCTCGACCTCAATCGCTACACCACCCACCGCGGAGTCCTGATCCTGGAGCTGCGTACGGCCGTAGGAACCACTACCCAAAAGGTACTCAAGATATAGGGTATCCCTCCGGCGCAAAGCCCAGTCCCAGCACCAAGTGACCGTTGGTACCCATCCTTACCGTGACGCGACCAAATTTTTTGTCCAAAACGCTGGCGCAAGTCCAGCGAAAGAGCGATCTTTGCACCAACGGAATTACAAAAGCATGAAAACGACACACCTCTCCAATGAGTCATTTTGACCCTCCTCCCGTTTTCCAGCTGCGTAAGCCCGATTTTTTTTCGCAAAAAAAATATAATGATGAATTACAAAACGAAGATTAAGCACGCCGAAGTGGTGGCCCAACAATTGGAGGAACAAAAGAGTGTAGAAGCCATCAAGGCGGAGCTCAAACAAGAAGGCTTGTACGACAGAGACATCATCGAGGTGATGATCAGCTCCAAAAAAATACTGGGCGAAAAATACCAACCCCAAATCAGAGCCTTCCTCTTAAACGACCAGCCCATTCACGGCGCCGAGGAATTCAGCCTGCTGGACGCCGAAATCATTGATGACCTCGTTGCGAAGACGTCCCAAAAAATTGCCCTGGAGGAAAAGCAGAGGGTCATCAAATTGGTGAAAGCCGGGCACCCGCCCGAAGAAATTTTCCAACAAATCGATACCCGATTCCTACCCGGTGCCAAGGCGCAGGAGCTCATCACCAGCCTACAAGAGGTAAAACACCAGAACAGTGGAAGCGGCCGGATGATGAATATTTTGGGCGGTGCCGGACTCATCGTTTTGACGGGGGTACTGCTGGTCACCACAAACCGCATCTTTTACGTCCTGCCCTTTATCGGCCTGGGGATGATCGTCAAGGGACACGTGGCGCCCTTGGCGTAGGCCAGGGCCGTGTTCAGCACAGTCCCCTCGGGCAGTCCCCAGGCCGAACCCGCCGCCACGGTCAAAGACTGCTCCGCCCGAATTTCCCAATCCAACACCTTGGTCAAAAAGTCCTTAATCCTCGCCATGCTGTCCACGACGTGAACGGCATAGCTGGGCCCCCCCATACCGGTCTGCGCTTCTAGCGGGCCCAGGGCCGCCGGCTCGTCCAGCCCCTCAATCCCCGCCACCAGTGTAAAATCGGGAGCCCGAAATACGGTTTCGTAGAAGCGATAATCCCCACCCTCCGCGCTAGCCAAGCGCCGTGTTGTTCCCCCCGTCAGCGTCGCAAAGCCCTTGGCCCGTAGGCTGTCGTCCAGTCGTGCTTGGTGGCGGTTGGTAAAGCCCAGGAGCAAGGGCCCCAATTCCCGGGCCTCGGGCGTCTGGTGGACAGGTGGGGTCTCGTGCTGAAGCAGCAGCAAGCGAATCTGGATGGCGTCGGGAGTCTCGGGCCGGTGTAGGCGGTAGGTCTGCCAACGGATGGAGTCGGGGAGGTCCCAAAACTGGCGTTGGCGGTGCAGCTTGGAGGCGGGCTGGGGGAAGGGGCCGTCTAGCGTCATGCGCAGCCCCCCTTCGTAAAAGTAGCGGGTCAATTCGAGCGAGCTGCTGGTCAGGCTGATGGTGTGCAGCGGGCCCACCAAACCCGGCTTAGCGGCGGGGCGGGTGGCGTCCCAGTGAACGGGGGCGATGCCCAGGGGAATTTCCCCGTCGGCTGCTGCGCCGCTCCGATCGGGGGCATTCGCTGTACCGGAAGCTTCGGATCCACCGGAGGGGCCGCACTGGGTGAGGAGGAGGACCAACAAAGCGGCCAGGATCAGGCTTGTGCCAAAAGGGGAGGGGCGTGAAAACGTCATAGGAGTAGCTTGTGCCACAAATGTATCCAAAAAAATGCGGAACGGCGGCCCCACAAAAAAAGGCGCGCCATTGCTGGCGCACCCCTTTGGTTAACACTTGACAAAAATAGCTGCGGCTACGAGCGCTGGTTTAAAACTGTGCCTCTTCCGTACTGCCTTCCATGGCCACGGTCGATGCCCGACCTTGTTGGACGGTGTTCTGGACCATATCGAAGTACTGCGTTCCGACGAAGCTCTGGTGCTTGACGGCGGCAAAGCCAGCGGCCTGTAGGCCAAATTCTTTTTCTTGGAGTTCGGAGTAACCCGCCATGCCCCGGTGCCGGTAGGCCAAGGAAAGCTCGAACATCGAGGTGTTGAGCGCGTGGAAGCCCGCCAGGGTGATGAACTGAAACTTGTAGCCCAATTCCGCCAGATCCTCCCGGAAGGTCAGCATCTGCTTTTGACTCATCTGGGCGGCCCAGTTGAAGGAAGGCGAGCAGTTGTAAGCCAGCATCTTGCCGGGGAATTCGGCGTGGATGGCTTCGGCAAAGGCCCGGGCCTGCTCCAGGTTGGGCTGCGAGGTTTCCAACCAAATCAAATCGGCGTAAGGGGCGTAGGCCAAACCCCGAGCGATGCCCTGCTCCAGGCCATTCTTGACCCGGTAGAACCCTTCGCTCGACCGTTCGCCGTGGATAAACTGGTGATCGCGGGGATCGATATCGGAGGTCAGTAAATTGGCCGCCTCGGCATCCGTCCGGGCGATCAGGACGGTGGGAACGTTCATGACGTCCGCTGCCAAACGCGCCGCCACCAGCTTATCGATCGCCTCCTGCGTCGGTACCAACACCTTACCTCCCAGGTGGCCACACTTCTTGGCCGAGGACAATTGGTCTTCAAAATGCGCCGCGGCCGCTCCCGCTTCGATCAACGACTTCATCAATTCAAACGCATTGAGATTGCCCCCAAAACCCGCTTCCGCATCGGCAATGATGGGGACCAACCAATCCGTATTGCCCGCTCCACTGACCGACTGAATCTGATCGCGACGCATTAGCGCATTGTTGATTCGACGGACCACCATCGGTACCGAATTCGCCGGGTACAAGGACTGGTCGGGATACATCTCCCCCGCCAAGTTGGCATCGGCCGCTACCTGCCAGCCACTGAGGTAGATCGCCTCCAGCCCGGCCGCGACCTCCTGGATGGCTTGGTTACCGGTGAGGGCACCCAATCCGGCCGTAAAACTTTGGGTATTGAGGCGGTGCCAGAATTTCTGCGCGCCCTGACGCGCCAGCGAATACTCAATGTCTACACTGCCGCGCAGTTTGATGACTTCTTCGGCCGTGTAGGGGCGCTTGATGCCCTCCCAGCGGGGGTTACACAACCAATCTTCCTTGAGGTGCTTGATTTTGATTTGGTTCGGTTTCATTTTCAATTTCTTTTGCGGGTTAAATAATTTGGTAAGCGGGGAGGGTGAGAAAGTCGACGAATTCGTCTTCGCGAACGAGTTGGTCGAACAATTGCGTGGCGGTCACAAACTGTCCACCGTCGTAGCGCTCGGCTCCGACGTAGGCCTTGATTTTTTCCAGTTCTTCGGGGAGCATTTGGCGGTACAACTCGTAACTGATGGTCCGGCCATCTTCCAGTTGGGCGCCCGATTGAATCCACTGCCAGACCTGGGTCCGGGATATTTCGGCGGTAGCGGCATCTTCCATCAGGTGGTAGATGGCGGCCGCGCCGTTGCCCCGCAGCCAGCTTTCGAGGTAGAGGATGCCCACGTTGATGTTCAGTCGCAGGCCCGCCTCCGTAATGCTTCCTTCGGGGACGCGCAGCAAATCTTCCGCCCGGACTTGGACATCCGTCCGTTTGTTACCGATCTGATTTTTCTGTGGCAGGTATTCGTCAAAGATGTCCATGGCCACGGCTACGAGGGCGGGGTGGGCCACCCAGGTACCGTCGTGCCCCTGCTGGACCTCGCGCAATTTATCTTGGCGTACCTTATCGAGGGCCCGTTCGTTGGCCTCCGGGTCGTTTTTGATCGGAATTTGGGCCGCCATTCCCCCCATGGCGTGTACCCCCGCCGGTGGCAAGTTTGAATCACCAGTTCCGCGTAGGATTTCATCAGGTGCGTGTCCATGCCCACCTTGGCAAGGTCCGGGAGGGCGAAACCGGGGCGTGCGCGAAAGTTCTTGATAAAGGAGAAAATGTAATCCCAGCGTCCGCAGTTGAGCCCCGCCGAGTGGTCCCGCAGTTCGTACAGAATTTCGTCGAGTTCGAAAGCCGCGAGGATGGTCTCGATCAGCACCGTAGCTTTAATGCTGCGCTGGGGAATACCCAATTTGGCCTGTGCGTATACGAACACGTCGTTCCACAGCCGGGCTTCGAGGTGGCTTTCGAGCTTGGGAAGGTAAAAATAGGGCCCCGATCCCTTGGCCAGCAATTGCTTGGCATTGTGGAAGAAGTACAAACCAAAATCGACCAGACTGGCGCTCATCGGTTCGCCCGCGCAGTGGAGGTGCTTCTCTTCCAGGTGCCAGCCCCGGGGGCGGACCATCAGCGTGGCGGTCCGCTCCTGGAGGCGATACTCCTTACCCGTTTTGGGGTGGGTAAAGCTGATGGTACGATTGATGGCATCGCGCAGGTTGATCTGACCACGGATGGTATTTTCCCAGTTCAAAATCAGCCATAAAGACCCGTGCACCGGAGTTGAGGGCGTTGATGACCATTTTGCGTTCGACGGGGCCGGTAATTTCCACCCGGCGATCGAGCAGATCGGGAGGGAGGGGCGCTACCTGCCATTCGCCTTCGCGGATGGGACGGGTTTGAGGGAGAAAATCGGGCAATTCGCCTTCGTTGATAGCGGCCTGTCGGTCGTGGCGGTCCTGGAGGAGGGCCAGCCGTCGGGCATTGAACTGTTGGTGAAGCGAGCGGAGGAAGTCCAGGGCTTCCGGGCTCAGGATGTCGGCAAACTCCGGTAGAAGGGCCGCCTGGATCTCGATGGGGGTCTGAGGTGCTGGCATGGTCATCTAACGCTGATTTATTTGGTGGAAAAATGGCTGTGGCGGAGGCTGACAACCGTGTTTACTTCCGCAATATAAGGAAAATTTTCTTTTAGCGGAAATTCCGCTAAGAATATTTTTTCCTCTTTTTAAGGCAAAATACGTATCTTGCCCTCGTACCTTGACCATTTTTAGTCCTTGCACATGCTAAGCGAAGAGAAAATCATTCGGCTCATTTTGGGTTTCAAAGTGCGCCACCTGCGCCAACAAAAGGGCTTGTCCTACCAAGAGCTTTCCACCACAACGAAGCTGTCGACCAGCTATTTGAACGATATTGAAAAGGGCAAGCGCTATCCCAAACCCGACAAGATCAGCCAGTTGGCCCAGGCCCTGGGGGTGGACTACAACTACTTGGTGGCCACCAATGCCTCCAAAAAGCTTCAGCCCATCATCGATCTGCTCACTTCCAAGTTTTTCAAGCTTTTTCCCCTCGACGAGTTTGGCATCAGTCTGGAAAAACTCCTGGAGCTGTTTACCCAAACCCCCGATAAGGTCAATGCCTTTATTTCTACCATCTTTAAAATTGCCCGCAACTACCAAGTCGACGAAAGCCAGTTTTATCTAGAGGCCCTGCGTTCCTATCAGGACATGCACAACAACTACTTCCCCGAGCTGGAGGCCGCCAGCCGCGAATTCAAGCAGGAATTTTCCATCCGTGGGACCCTGCCCTACACCGTGGCCTTTTTGGAAGACCAGCTGCTGGAACTCTACGGCATCCGCGTCGATCGCGACCAGTTGCCCCAGCAAAAGCAACTCGCCGGGATCCGCTCTTTTTTCCATCACGAGAAAAAAATCCTCTTCCTTCAGCACGGCCTGGCCGAGGCCCAGGAAAACTTCCTCCTGGCCCGAGAATTGGGTTTCCAGTACTTACAACTGGGCGAACGCCCTTACGAAACCACCATCCTCCAAATCGACTCCTTCGAGCAGTTGCTCAACAATTACAAAGCTTCCCACTTCGCCGCCGCCCTACTCATGGACGAGGAAGAACTCGCTCGGGACCTGCGCCAAATCGCCCGCAACAATACCTGGCATCCCGACCTACTACTCGACCTGCTGCGCAAATACCAGGTGACTGCCGAGATGCTGCTCCAGCGGCTCACCAATATTTTGCCCCATCACTTTGGTTTGGAAGACCTGTTTTTTATCCGCCTCACCGGAAGCGAGGATCTGAAGAGCTTTACCATGACCAAGGACCTGCACCTGTCCCAGCTGCACAGCCCCTACAACAACGAACTCGACGAACACTACTGCAACCGCTGGGTATCGATTTCTAGCATCAAGGACCTACGGCTCCCCCAGAAGGGCCTCCACGGCCCGGACCTCATTGCCGATGCCCAGATTTCTCGCTATTGGAATAGCGACAAGGAGTACCTCTGTCTTTCCCTGGCCAAGCCAGCCTTTGGTCGTCCCAAACGCGGCGTCAGCGTGACCCTAGGCCTACTGGTCGATCCCAAGTTGCGGAGCATCTTTTACTTTCTGAGCGATCCCCAACTCAAAGTTCGGCAGGTACACACCACCTGTGAGCGCTGCGGAGTGCCCGATTGTGAGGTCCGGGTGGCTTCGCCCAAGGTGATCGAGCAAATGGAAAAACGCGATCAAGTATTTCACGCTCTGGCGGATTTGTAGGAGCTGGAGGCAAAAAAGTAGGGCGGACCGACACGAAGCCGACCGCCCTTACTGGTCAATTGAGATTATAATGTCTTACTGGCGAACCAAACGCTGGGTCAGCTGCTGGCCACC
>CALCCH010000045.1 GCA_937899855.1 uncultured Saprospirales bacterium
TTTTGTTATTAATAAATTTTTTTTTTATATATATATGCGGTTTCGCCGTGTTTGGGTTTTGGGGGCGGGGTGTCGACGACTGGCTTAAAGTACTGATAATGAATCCTTTAAGCCAAAACACCAATCAATACCAGCCCCAGGCCGGGCCTTTCTCCCCCCCATCGACGACCCACCGCAATATCCGGTGGCCGACCACCAGAGAGAATCGCCTGGATCGTTCGCCAAAAAATGGTTATATTTTCCAAAACCTTTTGCCGATGAATGCCCTGACCCATACGCCCGCCACCGCCCCCCAGATCGCCCAACTCGTCGCCCAACAACGGGACTTTTTTCGCCGCAATGGCACCCAAACCCTCGACTTCCGCCTGGCCCAACTCCGCAAATTGCGACAGCTCATCGTCGAGCACGAAGCCGAACTCATCGCAGCCATCCACGCCGATTTCGGCAAGTCCAAATACGAAACCCAACTGACCGAAATCCTTCCCCTGCTCGGCGAGATCAACCTGGCGCTCAAGAAACTCAAAAAGTGGATCAAACCCACCAAGGTCAAAACCAATATCCTGAATTTTCCGGCCAAAAGCTACCTGGTGCCCGAGCCGCTGGGCGTCGCCCTGGTCATCGGCGCCTGGAATTTTCCCTACAACCTCTCCCTCATCCCCACCGTCGGCTCCATGGCGGCGGGCAATACCACCATCATCAAACCCAGCGAGCTGCCCGCGGCCACCAGCCGCATCATGGCCCGGCTGATCAACGACAATTTTGAACCCCACTACCTGCGCGTCGTCGAAGGCGGTATTCCCGAAACCACCGCCCTCCTCCAACAGCGCTACGATAAAATTTTCTTTACCGGCAGCCCCAAGGTCGGCAAAATCGTCAACCAAGCCGCCGCCCCCCACCTGACCAACGTGACGCTCGAACTGGGGGGCAAAAACCCCGCAATTTTTACCAAAGATTGCTCGCTCCCGGTGGCGGTCAAACGCATGATCTGGGGCAAATTCCTCAACGCCGGCCAGTTGTGCATCACCACCGATTACGCGCTGGTACACCGTGACATCAAGGCGGAATTTTTAAGACTGGCCGTGGCAGAAATCGAAAAGTCCAATTTCTCCCCCGAAAATCACAACCTGGTCCAGATCATCAACGAGCGCAATTTCGACCGGGTCGTGGGGCTGATCGATCCCGAGAAGGTCCACTACGGCGGGCGCTACTCCCGCGCCGAGCGTTTGATCTATCCGACCATCCTCACCGACGTCAGCACCGAGGACGCCATCATGCAGGAAGAAATTTTTGGGCCCCTGCTCCCCGTCCTCGAATTCGATACACTGGACGAAGCCTTTGCCCTCATCCAGGGCTTCGAGAAACCCCTTTCGGCCTACCTCTTCTCCAACGATGCCCACAGCAAGGAGCGCTTCCTCCGCGAAGTACCCTTTGGCAATGGGGGGATCAACGAGGCGGTGATGCAAAACAGCAACCCCGATCTGCCCTTCGGCGGAGTGGGCAACAGCGGGATGGGAAGCTACCACGGCGAATACAGCTTTAAGTGCTTTTCGCACTACAAGGCCGTGATGGAAAAAACGCCCGTCATCGAGACCAACCTGAAGTACTACGGCTATACCGAGCAAAAGATCAAGCTGTTTAAGAAATTAATGTAGCTCAAGCACCCTGGTTTTTGAGTTTTTCCTTTCGTACGTCTTCGAATTGTTTTAATTTAAGGAAAAATTGAACACCAATGGAAGAACTCCAAAAAACACCTCCCAAAACGGCGCTATCGGCGGACGGTAGCGACTGCCCCTTCATTACGACCTGGACCAACCAGAGCGCCTACTCCCTCAAAATCACGGGTGGGGAACCCTACAGCGGGCAGGCCTTATCGCCGCCGGTGGGGACCATCATCGAGGCGGGAGCCGACTACGATTACTGTATTTTCGATTACATTTTGGTCGACCTCTACAGCGCGCCCAATGCTCAAGGCGACTACCTGGGAACGGCTTCGGTATCGGTCCAGACCGATAGCGGTGGCAACCAGTATTTGGTCGATGCCAATAACCTACTCGTGTTTACCTACGATGCCGGTAAATCGTCTTATCCCGGCTCCAACTGCTGGGATTGGCGGCGGGCGGAAAACATCACGGCCTCCAGCATTGCGGCGGGCCCGCCCGTGATTACGAACGATGGCTGGAACAATGGCCTGGGCAATAGCGATGGCAAGATCACAGCCGACGCCAGTTTTTTTGTTCAGGATTATGGCTTGGACGAAACCGATCGCTGGACGGTGGCGGACGGGGCGATTTGTCAGAGTACGGCCGAGCTTACGCCGGGCAATTTTGGCAGTCGGGCCTATCCGGTGTACCTCTCCAACGGGGCGCCCGCCTGGAC
>CALCCH010000046.1 GCA_937899855.1 uncultured Saprospirales bacterium
CTGGGGTTTGTAATCGTCCAGACCGGGATTGTGGAAGTGAAAAACGCCCAGGACCATCGCTTGGGCTTGGTGTTGGCCATCAAAAAAATCCGGGTCGGTAAAGGAGGGGGGGGCCGTCGGCTCGGCCTCGGTGGAGCTGGCGGAGGGGGTACAGGCGTGGAACAGACCACCGATCAAAAACCAGGCGATCCAACTCCAAAGGGGTAATTTTTTCATCATGAGTGGGTGCGTTTATTCACCAAGGACGTCAAAAGCGGGACAGGGTTGCAGCTTCCCAAGCTTCCCCATTTCCCAAACGCGCCGGGATCGAATAGCGCACTCAGCGCTTGAGCCAGGCCGTACCGCCCACTTGATCCTCCGTCCGCCAGTACAACCAGTACTGTCCATCCGGCAGATCCGACCAGTCCAGGCTCCACAGCGGGCCCGGGCCGGAGGGCCGCACCTCGCGGCACAGCCGGCCATCGCTGGTGTACAGCCGCAGCAAGGGGGCCCCGGTCTTGCCCTCGGGCAGCCGCAGCTGGAAGTGCCCCCGATGGGGTTGGGGAAACAACTGCACCGAATGGGCGGCGCTGGGGTCGCGGGTAGCTACCCCCAGCAATTGGATGGTATCCGTGGCCGTACAGCCCCGGGCATCGGTCAGGGTGAGTTGGTACTCCCCGCTAGCGTTTACGGTGAGCGTGCTATCGGTAGCACCCGTACTCCAGTCGTAGCGATAGGGAGCAATTCCACCCGCAATGGCAGCTGCGATCCGGGCACTGCCATCCAGGCTGTCCCGCGTATCGCTCAGGTCCAGCAGCAGTGGGATGGGAGCCCCGATGGCAAAGTCGAAGCGGTAAGTACAGCCCAGGGAATCGCGCAAGTCCAGCTCGTAGGGGCCGGGGGCGAGGTTCGAGATGGTGGGCCCCATTCCGATCGGGGTGCCGGCGCGGGTCCAGGTGAGGTCAAAAGGAGGCAGTCCTCCCTCCGGGCTCAATTCGATGGCCCCGTCGTTGGTATCGGCACAGGTGGTCGAGTCGACTTGAGCCTTGAGGTCGGGTTCGGTGGTGAAGGCGACGAGCACGGAATCCGTCAGGGTACAATCAAAGGTATCGCGGACGCTAAAGGTGTACCAAGCCGCTTGCTGGACCGTATCGAGAAAATCGAGCTGGCCGGTGCTCCAGCCAAAGCGGTAGGTGCTGTCGAGGGTGGTAAGTTCGGCTTCCAAAATGGCCAGGGCCGTATCGCAATCACTGCTGACGCTCAGTTGGAGTTCGTTTTGGCGGAGGGTCGAAAAATCGGCGAGGAAGGTATTGAATTGGAAACAGCCACGGCTGTCCGAGATTACGATTCGGTAAACGCCGGGGCTATCGATGCGGACCTCGGGCTCGGTGGTATGGAGGGGAATGTCCCACTGGAGGAAATGGGGGGGAACGCCACCGCTGGGCTCGGCCCGGACGTCGAGGCGGCCGGCGCAGGGGTCACTCTGGATTTGAAAATCGGCGCGCAACTGTTCGGGTTCCCCGACCTCAAAGTTTTCGACGAATACGCAGCCGGTGGTATCGCTGATCGTCACGGCGTAGGCGCCGGCGGGGAGCAGCACCTGTTGGGTATCGACCTCCCCGCTGCTCCAGGTGATGTGGAGGGGGCGATCTCCAAATTAGCTGACTGCCACGGCGCCCAGGTCGTCGAAACAGGGGGCATCGACGACGACGATCTCGTAATCGAAGGGGTCGTCACAATTGGCTGGTGTGTTTTGGGCGGGGGCTCGGTGGAAGCAGAGGAGGAGGAGAAGGTAGTGGTAGCGTAGAAAATTGGGCTACGGGAGCGACATAACCGGTGTTTTGGTACGGGAACGACGGATCGTTCCGGCGGGGTGTAGGAATGCGGCGTTGCGATGGATGGAGGTGAGGGGAAAGGTACTTGGAATCGGCGAGGGAGGCAAGGGGGTGGGGGAACGGAAGTAGTCGGCCGTTGGGCAGGAGGGGGATAAAAAAAGTCCTCCACCCCACCCCATGGTGGATGGGGTGTTCCCAGGCATAGGTGGAGGAAACGGATTAAAGAGAAAGGCAACGCCCAACGAGTGGGCTCCCCAAATTAGAGCGGACGGTGCCGCTCGTAGCTAATGATCGATCAAAATAGTTTGAGGGACTGAAAGAAGCGGCGCAATTCCTGGTAGATTTCCCAGACTTTGACGCGGGATTGGTGCGAGCTTTCGCTGGCGACTTCGTCCCGAACGTAGGCGTCGTACATTTTGTCCAGCGAGTATTCGATATCTTCCCGGCTCACCTTACTTTGCAGACGGTCCAGGGAGTCGGAGGGGTTGTTATCCGGGTCATTCTTTGGATTAGGCATGTCAATTAATTTGCTTTGATGAAATAAGGAAACGACGAATGTGGGGGCCTCTGCTTAGCGATCCTGCGGTTTACTTGTATTCATCACATTACGGTTCAGTACTTCGAAAAGCCACTGGCGGATACGGGCCAAGTTGGGACGGACCAAACGCTTGCGGAGTGGTGTTTTAGTCCTCGACTTTTCGCTTTTGAAAAACCCGACACGGCTCCAGCTGCTGGCAACAGCCAAAACAGTAGTCGGGTACCCCAAAAAATCTCAATTTCAAAGTCTCAGTGGGGAGCGTTGCACCGCTCCTACTAAGAAGAAGGGAAATCGCCAGCGTGTGACGAGTCAGAAATTTTACTACTGATTCGATCAATTCGGTTCAGAGCTGACAATAACACGCAACAGCCAGGGCAAAACTCCCAACGACGTCGCTGATCGACTTCCCTCAAAAAAATCATTGCTCTCCAGCATTTTACCCTATCTACCAGCTTGTAAAACAACCGTTTTACCGGCCAGCAGGCCAAGTAAATCACGTAATCCCGTTTATTTTAGGCAAAGGCATTGTTCCCCGTATTCCCACGATACGGAACCTTCAAACAAGACCATTCCCAAGCTTAGTAAAATACTTACAATTTTATAAGCCAGGACTCGCCCAGAAACACGATTATTGTTTACTTTAGCTTTTGTGGATAATTTCAAACAAATATAGTCAGAAAAAATCTAATTGTAAAAATTTTTCTAACAAATGTTCGACAAAATAATGATCGGAAAGAATATTGAACTCATTATTAAGCGCTGGGGCATGAAACAACAGGGTTTTGCCGACCTCTTCCCCAATATGAATCGTTTTAAGGTCTCGAGCTACGTCAACGGGACTTCGCGTCCCTCCGTTGAGTTTATGATTATCCTCAAGCGGCTAACGGGATTGGAAATCGAACTGTTGTATTTGGGCGAGTTGGATCCGGCGGAGATTCCGCCCTCGCCCCTAGCGGCCAATGTGTTTGAAGAGCTGACCAACAAGTACCAAAAGGAGTACCGAGCGCCGCAAACCCTGCCCGAACTTTTCGAACGCGTGACGAACATGGAAAAACAAATGGAAAAAATGAAACGGGACATCGAAGTCCTCCAAGAAAAATGATTGTAAAACCACTCCGTCCTCCTCTCCTACCCGATCGGTAGCACTACCGGCCCCACCCGAGCAGTAGCACTGCTTGGCCCCATTCGCTTAGGCGTTGCTCCGGGGCCCGTTTTTGCATCGCCCAAAGGTTAGGAAAAAGGACCATTTATCTTAAAAAATTTAACCAATGTTTGACAAATACACCATCGGCAAAAATATCGAACGCATCATCAAACGCTGGGGTTTGAAACAACAATCCTTTGCCGAGCTGATCGCCCCGGAGATGAACCGCTTCAAGATCTCCAGCTACGTCACCGAAGGCTCCAAACCCTCCGTTGAATTTATGATCATCCTCCGCCGGCTCACGGGGCTAGAAATCGAGCAACTCTTCCTCGGTGAAGTCGACGTGGAGGAAATTCCCCCCGAACCCATTGCCGAGCAGGTATTCCAGGACCTCCAAAGCCAGTACGGCATCAATATGGAGGAAGCCCCCGAGTCCGAAGCCCTCGCCGACCGCGTCGACGCCATGGAAGCCGAACTTCGGGCCCTCAAAGCGGAGGTGCAATCCCTCCGCGACCGGCTGGATGGGCAATAGGCCCGCCAATTGCCACCCGGGGGTGGAGGAAGCGGTAAAAAAGACTTAACTTACCCTAAAAAAGTTATGAGATTTTTTGCAATATTTAGCTTCCTCCTGCTCCACACCCTCCCCACCAGCGCCAAACCCAGAGTCATCCACGAGGCCGCCGACTTCGTCTACACCTGGGACAAGCAGACCCACCTCCTGGCCGCCCGGGACTCGGGCGCTACGACTCCCCTCGCCACCCTCCTGATCGACGACATCCCCTACGCCAATCGCGAACTGCGTCCCAAGTCCGTCTCGGTCATCCACTTCAACGCCGAGCTCACCGAAGCGGCCAAGCACAGCAAGTGCTACGATACGGACCAGGCCTGGTACCTCACCGTCGAACTGGGAACGGCTTACAGTCACTACCTTTACTTTATCCGCTTTGACAAAGCCACCCGAACGTTTGACCGCCAAAAAATTCAGTTTCCCCTGCTCAAAGAACGGGTCGACATCCAGGACCCCATCACCTCCACCGGCTCCTTTATCTGCGCACCCTATCTTTTTCAGGGTTTTTCCTGCTACAGCCACTTCCTACTCACCATCCGGGCCCTCGACGATCCCGAACGCATCCTGCAAAGCCATCGGGTGCTACGCGATTCGGCCATCGGCATCAAACAGGGGACCTTATACAAAAAGGTAAACGCCCTCCTGGCTACCGCGCAACCACGGCCCCTCAAGTTTAAGAACGAAGCCAAGCTCACGCGTAGATTTCTCAACCGCAGCAGCAATATGGACCTTTTTATCTGGGCCAACGAGGTCGCTCCATCGGTCTTCCACCTCAAAATTGGCGCTTACGTATATTACAAAAATACCTCAGGTCCGATAATGAATGCGGATGGATCCTTTGCCCCCCCCATGGGAGGAGTCGATTCCGAAAGGATATTCTTTTTTAATGCCTTCCTTGAAAGTCCCGAACTGGAGGCCCTCCCGGAGGAAGCGGCACTGGAATTTATGAAGTAGTCCTTCTGTCATCCAATAACTAGGTAGGACGCTCACCATTAGTAGACTACCGCATCCCCAAATCAATGCCAAAGCGTTATGAAATACCTGTGCTTACTCAGCAGCTTCCTGCTCTCCTCTTTCCTCACCAGCGCCAAAGTCAAGATCGTCTACGCAGCGGCTGACTTCGTCTACACCTGGGATAAAAAAACCCAGCTGCTTGCAGCAGTAGATTCTCTGAGGGGGCGTACCGTAGCCCAACTCTTGATCGATGACCTCAGCGATGCCAACAGTGAGCTAAAGGCCAATGCCGTGGTCGCCGTATCTACCGAAGCCCAACTCTCCGAAGCCGCCGCAAAAACCAAGTGCTACGACGGGGAAGAAAACTGGTACCTCAGCATCCGGTTGGGAGCCATTTACCAGTACGAGCTTTATTTG
>CALCCH010000047.1 GCA_937899855.1 uncultured Saprospirales bacterium
AGTCGTCGATCGTACGGGCGAAATACTGGAAAAAGGGCCGGTCCCAAATCCCCCAATTGCCATCGTAATCGGCTTCGTTGGCGTAATCGGTTTTGTCGTAAAAATATTGGAAACCCGACCGCTGGGCAAAACTCTCGAAGAGCATCGATCCGGGATTGGAGCCGTGAAAAAAGGCCGTGGTGTAACCCTCCCGCCCCAGCAAGTCGGCCAGTCCTTGGGTACGGTTGCTCTGGTAAGCAGAAAACATCAGCGGCTCTTCCATCAAGGACGGAATCCCCGTTGTAATGGCCACGATGCCCTGGGTAGAGCGCAAACCATTGGCAAAGGCCACGGGCGTCTTCCAGCAGCGGGCGTAAAGCGAATCAAAGAATGGGGTCGGACTGTCGTCTCCATCTCGAAAATAACCGACGTTGGCTTCCCCAAAACTTTCCAGTACCAGAATGACTACGTTTTTGCGCAGCATCGTATCTGCCGGAGCTTCCCGGACTGGGAAGAGCCGATCGACAGCCGCCTCGGGCAGGTAGTTGGGAATTTGAAGCACGCGTTGCTGGGTGGAGAAAATCATACTCAACGTGGTATTGGACACCAGGGGGGCCAAACGGACGTCCTCCACGAAGTCGGAGGCCATAATGGGCATCAAAGGCCGCAGTTGCCAACCGCCCCGGGCGGCGAGAATGCCGAGGGGGAGGGCCAGCACAAATACCAGTAGCTGACTCCACCCGGAGGCAGGTGGGCCCCGACGCGACAATTGGGTCTTGTGGTAGAGCCAGTGCAGCGCGTAGAGGGCGGCGAAGAGCAAGAGCAGCAGGTACCAGTAATCGAGCAAATACCTCGGGGTGACCTGAAAGGAATTGAGCATCATCTTAAGGTCGCTCACCCCACTGCGGCGGAAGGAAAAACCAAAAAAGCCCGCATCGATCAGTTCGAGCAGGAGGGCGAGGAAGTTAAAGCTCAGGAACAAGAGCAGTTGGCCTTTCCGGTACCAGTCGCGGTCGCGCCAGGGGAGGGGGACAAGGTAGCTGAGAATGAACAGGGCATTGGTGTATACGATGGCAACGGTGTCGAAACGGAGGGCGGCGAGGAAAATAGTGAGCAAATCACCCCCCGCCAGCTCCGGGAAAGCCCCCAGATTGGCCAGATAAAAGACCAGGCGGCAAATGGCGAAGAGTAGGTAAACGATTCCCAGACGCAACAACAGTTGAGCCAGGTAGTGAGTAGCTCGAAGGACACCTTGCATAAGTAGTTGGACCAATGATTGGCCCAAAGTTAAGGCATTCGCATCAGCTGAGGTGAAAAATGTACCAACGAAGTTAAATTATCGATGATCGGCGGTGAGAGATCTAAGCTTGGTGAGGCCGGAGCTAAAAAATCCTTGGCTTCTTTTTTCGATGGGGCTTGAGTCTTAATTTTTTTTGCTCTAAATTTGAGGTCCAATAGCTTCCTAAGAGCTAAAGAAAATCCGTTCAGGTACCAATTAAGCCTTGGTCCAACACTAATCATATGAGGATCCTCTCGGGGTGAAATTAGGGCGGGCTCCAGCCGTTGACTTGTCCGGCTCCCGATTCGATTGGGACAAGGAGATTACTGAAATCATTCTGGCTTCCTCATCCATGTCTTTAAGGGTCCAAAGGCACCCTTGGTACTTGACGGTTTTCTTATCCTTTCAATTCGCCACCGGGCGGCAGCACATTCTTAAAGTGCCCGTTGAGCTGTACCTTCATCCGCAGACGTTCCATCTCTTTTACCACCGGAATCAAACGCTCCAGATGCGCGGTGATGTACTGCTGCCGATCGAGCTCGGAACCCAGGCAGAGGAATTCGTATTCTTGATCGATGGAGAAGCCGACGTGGTGGGCAATGTCGCGGGTCACAAAGTCGGCGGCCTGGCTGGGCAGTTCTTTGTCGATGTTGAGGATGCGGAAGAGTTCGTGTAGCTCGATGAGGATTTTGTCGTTCAAGAGCACGTCGCGGGCGTCGTCCTCCTCGATCCGTACGATGTCGGCCCCGGCGTAGAGCTTTTGCGGCGCCACGCTGTAAAATTCACTGATGCGAAAGGTGCCAATCCCCAGCGTTTTGATGTCCAACTCCCCTCCCTCGTGGCGCTTTTCGACCGACAACAGCCGGAGCTCCGTCCCCGTATCCATGATGCGGTCGTTGATAAAGGCCGGCACGCCAAAGGTGACGCCATTTTCCTCGCATTCCCGCACCAATTGCTTGTAACGTGGTTCGAAGATGTGAAGATTGACCTTTTCACCAGGGAAAATGACCATCTTTAGGGGAAATAAAGGGAGGAAATCAGTCATCTTTTACTATTTTTTGGTCGAGTAGAACCGCATCCCCAAGATACGGAAACCCCATAGTGAAGGTTCCTGATTGGGCGGGCTTTAATTTTGAAACTTCCATTGTAAAGTGGAGAACAATCTACATCAAAAGATGTTTTCTTCAAAACTTTCAAATCTATGACACAATTTCCAGAGTGGGATTATATCCTCGCTGGAGGAGGGCTTGCGGGATTGGTGATGGCGCTGAAATTGCAAGAAAAACTAGGGGACTTTCGCGCGCTAATCATCGATCGCGACCCCAAAAAGGAGGATGACCGCACCTGGAGCTATTGGACCCAACACGCGGAACAATTACCCGATATCGCCCACCAAAGCTGGGGCAACATCATGGTCTACGGTCGCGAAGGCGAACAGCATTACTCCATCAACCCCTATCGCTACTACACCGTCCGGGGCGTCGACTTTTACCGCTACGCCCAGTCCCGCCTCCAAGCGGACGAACGCTTTAGCTTCCTCACCGACCGCATCGTCGACCTCAACGAAGGGGAAGGCATTATCCGCACCGCCGAAAAGGGAGAACACCGCGCCAAGTGGATTTTTAAAAGCTACTTCACCCTCGACGACCTCTCCCAAATCAAAATATACAATACCCTCTACCAGCAATTCAAAGGCCTGGTCATCGAAACCGAACGCCCCGTCTTTCGCGCCGATACCGTGACGCTGATGGACTTCCGCGCCAAACGCCCCGGCGAGGGCATCCGCTTCAATTACGTACTGCCCTTTTCCGAACGCAAGGCCATGGTCGAATACACCGCCTTTAGCCCACGCCTTCTACCCGAGATGACCTACGACGTCCACCTCGAATGGTACCTCCACGAAGTTTTGGGCATCCGGGAATACCAAGTCCACAAAAGCGAATTCAACGTCATTCCGATGACCGACTACCCCTTCCATTCCGAAGCCGAAGGCCGCGTCGTCGAAATCGGGACCATTGCGGGTTTCGTCAAAGGCTCCACCGGTTATTGTTTTACCCGTACCTTCGAAAAGCTCGATCGCCTCACCGAAGACCTGCGCCGGGGCAAAGACCCTCGTCAGAGCACCCTGGCCTCCCCCCATCACTTCCGCCTGATGGACAGTATCCTACTCGACATCATGTGTCGCGACCGGGTGCCGGCCGATCTGATTTTTACCAACCTCTACTCCAAGATACCAACCTCGCTGCTCTTTCGCTTTCTCGACGAAAAGGCCAACCCCCTGGATATCCTCCGCGTAATGTGGGCCTGCCCGTCCAAAGAAAAATTCGTCAGCAGTATGATGAGCCAACTCTTTCAGCTAGCGACCAACCGACGGCCGGGGGGCACCCGTCCATTCTCCTTCTTCCCCGATTAAGGCAAATCCCGCAAACAACTCCTCCGAGTACCACTGCCGTTCCTTGGTCTTTTTGATGATCCGCTGGTGTACCCCATTCCGGTAGGCAAAGGTCCGCATGGCGGCCGCACTCTCCCACACGCTTACCGTCGCCTGCTGCACAAAAGGGAGTTCAACCACCCCCAAACTAAACAAAACCCCCGCCGACCACGCAAACGACGAGCTGGAGTGGGGGACGTGCAGCC
>CALCCH010000048.1 GCA_937899855.1 uncultured Saprospirales bacterium
CTTTATTTCCGTTTTCTCCCCCTTTTGGTACTCTTCCTTACGCTGGGAATGGGCACCGTAAGTGCCCAAAGCCCCGCCCAAACCATCCGTGGTCAGGTCCGCGATGCCGACAATGGTGAGGCCCTCATCGGAGCCAACGTCCGCCTGCTGCACCTGGACCAAATCCTCGGGGCCCAAACCGACTCGCTGGGCCAGTTCCGAATCGCCGGTGTTCCCGTCGGACACCGTTCCCTCCAAATTTCCTACGTGGGCTATACCACCGTTGCTTATCCCGAACTGCTGATCGAAGCGGGGCGCGAACTGGTCCTGGAAGTGCAAATGGCTCCCGAAGCGACGACTTTTGAGACCCTCGTGCTCTACGCTCCGAGCTATTCGCCGAGCGCTCTGGCTCCGGTGAGCCAGCAGACCATCACGGTCCAGGAAGCCCGCCGTTTTCCCGCCACCTTCAACGATCCCGCGCGGCTGGCGATGAGTTATCCGGGGGTCGTGAGCAGCAATGACCAGGCGAACAACATGGTCATCCGTGGCAATTCGCCCGCGCTGATGGCTTGGCATCTGGAGGGCGTGGAAATCGTCAATCCCAACCACCTCACGACGGCGGGTACCGCCAACGACCGACCGACGGCCAACGGCGGTGGGGTCAATATTTTGAGTGCCCAGCTGCTGGGTGCTTCTACCTTTCTCAGTGGTGCTTTTCCAGCCAATTACGGCAACAGCCTGGCTGGAGTGATGGACATGCGGCTGCGTTCGGGCAACAGTGAGCAATACGAATTTACCGGCCAGGTGGGGCTCATCGGCATCGACGTGGCCGGGGAAGGCCCCTTAGTCAAGGGCTCCGATGCTTCCTTTTTGGTCAACTACCGCTATTCGACCCTCGGGGTCCTCTCCGCCTTGGGGGTGGATTTGGGAGACGAGACCATCAACTTTCAGGACTTGTCTTTTAACCTCAACCTCCCTACGGCCAAGGCCGGACGGTTTCGGTTTTTTGGGATGGGAGGCCTCAGCAGCAATCAGTTTGAAGCGCCCCGCGATACGGCGCTGTGGGAATTTCAGAAAGACCAGTTCGACATCCGCTACGAATCCCGAATGGGGCTACTCGGTGCCACCCACCGCCTCGCCCTGGGCAACACCGGCATTTGGCGCAGCACCCTGGCTTACTCGGCTCAGGAGTCGACGCGCACCGGCATTTTTTACACGCCCGATTTTGAGGGCCGCCTCTTGGAAAACGATACCCTCCGCCAGCGCAAACTCGCCCTGCATACGGTCTGGAACAGCCGGCCCGCCCCCTGGTGGCGCTGGCAGGTCGGATTGCGCCTGACTCAGCAAGCTCCCACCGTTTTTTCCGATAATCCAAACTCCGCCCGGCTCAACGGATCGAGTATGGGATGGCTGTGGCAACCCTACGCCAGCACTCGCCTCTTTTGGTCGGCTACCAACTTGGAGCTAAATGCTGGCCTACATTTTACCCAGTACACCTTCAACGGCAGCAATGCCCTGGAGCCCCGCCTGGCCCTGAGTTGGAAGAAGGCGCGCCAGGAGTGGACGCTGGCCTACGGCCTCCACAGTAAATTACAACTGCCCCAGCTCTACTTTCTCGAAAGCCGCCCGGCCAACCGGGACCTGGAGTTGAGCAAGGCCCACCACCTGGTGCTGGCGCATCAGTGGTTGGCGGGGTCGGATACGCGCCTCAAGACGGAGCTGTACTACCAGCAGCTCTTTGATGTCCCCGAAATCGTGGAGGGCGATGCGGTGTACTCCGCCATCAACCTAATCGAGGCCTTTATCACGCCCCGGGGAGATTTTAGCAATACGGGCACCGGCCGCAATTACGGTCTGGAAATCACCTGGCAGCATTTTATCAGTCGCAACTATTACTACCTCCTCAATGCCAGTCTGTACGAGTCGGAGTACCGGGCGAACGGGCAATGGCTCAACACGCGCTTCAACGGCAATTACCTCATCAACCTAACGGGGGGAAAAGAATTCGTGAAGCAAAAAAAGGGCCGCCAACGGACCCTGGGGGTCAATCTGCGGCTCAGCTACCGCGGGGGCTTTTGGGAAACGCCCATCGACTTGGAGGCCTCTCGGCAACTCGGGCGAACGGTATTCGACCAGAGTCGGGCCTTTTCGGAAAAGCTACCGGACGTCTTCAAAGTGGATTTTCGGCTGTACTTTCGCAAGGACAAAGCGGGTAGTAGTTCGACCTGGGCCCTGGATTTGCAAAACGCAACGGGACAGGAAAACCTGGCCTTCCGCTACTACGATACCTTTCGCCAGGAGGTGGTCGATCAACTACAGCTGGGACTTATTCCCAACCTAAGCTGGCGTAAAGCTTTTTAGCCAATGAACACGAGAATAATCAAATGGTCCAACCTGGCCATCGCCGTCATTTTTGCCCTGTTTGCCTACGTCCAACTCAACGATCCCGATCCTTGGCGTTGGGTAGCCCTGTACGGGGCCGTGGCCATACTCTACGGCCTGGCCGCCTGGGGGCAGTACCTCCAAATTGCGGTCTACTTCCTATTTGCGGTGAGCATTGCCTCCCTCCTTAGCCTCCTCCCCAGCTTTGTGGCCTGGATCCGCGATGGCGCCGACTCCATCGTAGGAACGATGAAGGCCGAGGCCCCCCACATCGAGCTGACCCGGGAGTTTCTCGGGCTGTCACTGGTGATCGTCGCGCTGTTTTTTCTCTGGCGCGGGGGCAATCGGGCCTGACTATTTCATGATGTGAATCTGGGTGATGTGGCGGGCTTCGAAGTGCAGGACCATACCCGGCTTGATCTCATCGGTACACTCCGGAGAATTTTCCAGTACCCCGACGTAATAATCTTCCATTCTTTCGCGTACGATCACCCACATGCCCTCTTCGTGGTCCTCTTCCTGATCATTATTATCGATGGTGCGGATACGCTAGATCAGATTGACCTTATCATCGGGCTGTAGTGCCTGACGGGACTGGAGGGATGGAATAAAAAAGGCGGCGGGATTTTCTTCTTTCTTTACCTCACCATCAGCGAGCTCCCAACTATCGGTTTCGATGTTGGTCAGTTTTGCTTTGGACATAGCAATTTGTTTGGTTAATCCACGATCAGTTGGCTGCCGTCCAGCACTTGTTGTCGCATATTGACTGGCAGCTCGCGGAGTTCGTATTGTTGATTGCGCAAGCGGGCTTCAAAGCCCGCGTCGGCGATGGCCTGCTGGATGCCATCCGCGGTAAAGCGGAAGGCGGCACCGGCGGCGGACACGACATTTTCTTCGATCATGATGCTTCCGAAGTCATTGGCGCCGGAGTGCAAGCAAACTTGTGCCGTTTGTTTCCCTACGGTCAGCCAGGAGGCCTGGATATTGACGACGTTGGGCAGCATGATGCGGCTCATGGCGATCATGCGGATGTATTCGTCGGGCGTACAGGAATTGCGGGCCCGTTTGATTTTTTTGAGGATGGTATCTTCGTCCATGAAGGGCCAGGGGATAAAGGCGAGGAAGCCCTTGGCTTCGGCGGGTTTTTCGGACTGTACCTGGCGGAGGTCTACGAAGTGCTGCATCCGTTCGAGGTTGGTCTCGATGTGTCCGAACATCATGGTGGCCGAGGTGGTCAGGTGCAGCTGGTGGGCCGCCCGCATGACGTCGAGCCATTCCTGCCCCCCACATTTGCCTTTGGAGATGAGCCGCCGGACGCGATCGCTGAGGATTTCGGCTCCGGCCCCCGGCAGCGAGTCGAGGCCGGCTTCCTGGAGGGCGCGCAGGACCTCGAAGTGGGAAGCTTGCTCCAATTTGGCGATGTGGGCGATTTCGGGCGGTCCGAGGGCGTGTAGTTTTAGATTGGGGTAGAGCGATTTGAGCTCGCCAAACAGGTCGACGTAGTACTGCAAACTCAGGTCGGGGTGGTGGCCCCCCTGCAGAAGGAGCTGCTCGCCACCGAAGGCAAAAGTTTCCTCGATTTTTTGTTTGTACTCCTCGATGCTCGTGATGTAGGATTCGTCGTGCCCCGGGCGGCGGTAGAAGTTGCAGAACTTACAGTTGGCGATGCAGACGTTGGTCGTATTGGAATTGCGATCGATGATCCAGGTGACGGTGTTACCCGGTACGTGGTGCTGGCGCAATTTATTGCCGACGTACATCAATTCACCGGTATGGGCATTTTCAAACAGAAAAACACCCTCTTCGGCACTGAGAAAATCCCTGCGCAAGGCGCGTTGAAGCAATTCGTCGATATGCATGTCTTATACGTTTTGGGGATCGCCTCCGAAATGGACGATTGCGCTCCCCGTTTTTACAAATGAACTACCCAATTAAACAAGTTGCCCCAACAAAGGGTTCAAGGGGCGCAAAGCTTTGCCTGATCCGGCTTTCAGCAGGGCAAAGGTATTGCATATGAGCAAAAGAATCTTTATATTTGTGTCAATTCTGGCTCGTAAGGGAGGGAACAAAAAATGTTCCCTCTTTTTATTTTTAGTAACGCTGTATTCTTGTGATTGAACAAACCATACCGCAATTGCTCGCCGAGAAGTTTCAGGAATCTGAGTTCGACGACTTTTTTCTCGTAGACCTGAAGCTAGGCATCAACAACAAATTGGAAGTATTCGTCGACAGTGATTCACAAGTCACCTTTGAGAAGTGCCGTAAGATCAGCCGATTTTTAGAAGAACACCTGGACCAAGAAGGATGGTTGGGAGACCGCTACGTGCTGGAGGTATCCTCGCCCGGGGTGGGTCGTCCGCTCAAGTTTTTGCGGCAGTACCACAAGAATATCGGTCGCAAGGTAGAGGTCACCACTAGCGAAGGCAAGCAGGTGGGCCAACTCGTGGCGGTCACGGAGCAAAGCATTACCCTGGAACGCGAGGAAAAGAAGAAAAAAGGTAAAAAAAGAGTTAAAGAAATTGTGCAAGCCGAGATTCCGGTGGCACAGATAGAACAAACAATCGTTAAAATATCATTTTAAATTTCTGGTGTTATGATGAACCTTGTTGATACGTTCTCAGAATTCAAAGCTGGTAAGAACATCGACCGGCCGACCATGGTCAGGGTCCTGGAGGACGTATTTCGCACCTTGATACGCAAAAAATTTGGCTCGGACGAAAACTTCGACGTCATCGTCAATACCCAAAAGGGGGACCTTGAACTGTGGCGGGTACGCGAAATTGTCCCGGATGGTGAAGTCCTCGACGATCGGAGTCAGGTCTCCATTTCGGAAGCCTTCTCGATCGATGAAGACTACGAAATTGGGGAGGAATGCTATGAACAGTTGCACCTCGAAGACTTTGGCCGCCGCTCGATTATGGCCGCCCGTCAGACGCTCATCTCGCGGATCATGGAGCTGGAGAAGGACGAGATCCACAAGAAATACTCCGAGCGCGTAGGTGATATCGTGATGGGGGAAGTGCACCAAATCCTCAAGCGCGAGATCTTGATCCTCGACGATTCGACGGGCAACGAATTGATTTTGCCGCGCAACGAAATGATCCGGGGCGACTTCTTCCGCAAAGGCGATATGGTGCGGGGAGTGATCAAAAGTGTGGAGATGAAGAACAATAACCCGGTGGTCGTCGTTTCCCGTACTGATCCTAGTTTCCTCGAGAAACTCATGGAGGCGGAAGTTCCCGAAATCGAAGACGGTCTCATTACCATCAAACGCATCGAACGCCTACCCGGTGAGCGAGCCAAGGTGGCCGTGGAGTCCTACGATGATCGAATTGATCCAGTGGGGGCTTGCGTGGGGATGAAAGGCTCCCGAATTCACGGAATTGTACGCGAGTTGTGCAACGAAAACATTGATATTGTCAACTTTACCAATAATACTTCTCTCTTCATCCAGCGTTCGCTCACGCCAGCCCGGGTCAACACCATCGACCTCGATATGGACAGCATGCGCGCCTCGGTCTACCTCGAACCAGACCAAGTGTCGCTGGCCATCGGCAAGGGAGGTACCAACATCAAGCTGGCCAGCCGCCTGACCGGCTTCGAAATCGACGTATTCCGCAACACGCAGGAAGTGGAAATCGACGACGTCGACCTGGAAGAATTTGCCGATGAAATCGATGACTGGATCATCGACGCCCTCAAGGAAATCGGTTGCGATACCGCCCGCTCCGTACTCGAACTGAGTCGCGACGAGCTCATTCGCCGTACCGATCTGGAAGAGGAGACGATCGACGAGGTCATCAAAATCCTCTCCGAGGAAATGGCGCAATAACGAAAACAGTGCCTATGGAGGGGAATTAATTGAATATCTTTTTGTTGAAAACCCATGGAATAGGACTTTTCCCTTAACTTTGTGGGAACTTAGCAGTCCACATCCGGGCCAGTAAACACGCAAAGTCTCTTTAAGTAAAACTTTCTGTTGCTAAGCGGAAATAAAAAAGCAGAATGGCAAAACGGTTAATTAAGATAGCAAAAGAATTAAACGTCGGTACCAGTACCATCGTCGAGCACTTACACAACAAGGGCTTCGACATCGAAAATAAGCCTACTTCCAAGGTGACTGCCGAGATGTACGAGCAACTCCTCAAGGAGTTCCAGAATTCGGTAGCTATCAAGGAAAAAGCAGACCAACTGGTTATCGGCAACCGGATGAGTCCCAAAAAGGAGACTCCTCCTCCGGGCCCCGTCAAAGCGGCGCACGTGAAGGACGGAGCCAAAGGGCCGGGGGGGGGGGGGGGGGGGGGGGGGGGGGGGCGGGGGGGAGGAGGGGGGGGGG
>CALCCH010000049.1 GCA_937899855.1 uncultured Saprospirales bacterium
TGTCCAAATTACCCTCCTTGATCTACCTCGCCCTACTTATTGCCCTCGCCCTGCTCCTCTTCATCAGCTCCACTGGTGTTGTGCGCAATCAGCACTACTGCCGGGGGGAATTGAAGAGCCAGGCCCTTTTCCGCGCCGCCCCGGCCTGCCACGCCGCCCAGGCCGCCGCCACCTGCCCCCTACACCCGCATCCGCCCGCCAGCGATAACAAGAGCGCCAAAGGCTGTTGCAACGACGAAACGGAATACTTCAAATCCGACATCGATCAGATGACCACGGCCTCAGAAGTAGCCGTCCCATTCCACTCCGGGACCGGGCCCGGTCTGGTAAGGGCCCTCCCCCTCCTGCCCCCCATCGCCGC
This sequence comes from uncultured Saprospirales bacterium, assembly GCA_937899855.1. Lineage (GTDB taxonomy): Bacteria > Bacteroidota > Bacteroidia > Chitinophagales > Saprospiraceae > CALLVY01. The sequence goes on from CALCCH010000049.1 coordinate 362, forward strand.
CCGCCCATCCCTGCAATACCTACACTACAAGCCCCCCCAACTGGTCTACAACCTGCCCCTAAGGTTGCAGGCCTTTTTGTGTTAAACTATCGTTTTCAGTGGCTCCCACCCCGTGTCCAATACGGGTGGGCCAGGTCCGTATGGGTTCGCCGCAGCACCCATCGCAACTCCTTCACCTGAAAATGATCACATGTTAGCAAGTTACCTTCGATTCTTTCTCGAAAACAAATTGGTGGCCTTCTTACTCCTCCTGCTCGTGCTGGGAGGAGGCCTGGCCACCGCCCCCTTCGATTTTGGACTGGATGGACTGCCCCGAGACCCCGTCGCAGTCGACGCCATCCCAGACATCGGCGAAAACCAACAAATTGTCTTCACCCGCTGGACGGGGCGGTCGCCCCAGGATGTGGAAGACCAAATCACCTATCCCCTCACCACGGCCCTGCTGGGCATTCCGGGGGTGAAGAGTATCCGGAGCAATTCCATGTTCGGCTTTTCCAGCATCTACGTCATCTTTACGGATGAGGTGGCCTTCTACTGGAGCCGCAGCCGCCTCCTCGAAAAGCTCAGCGCCCTACCCACCAATACCTTACCGGCGGGCGTACAACCCACGCTGGGCCCCGATGCCACCGCCCTCGGACAGATCTTTTGGTATACCCTGGAGGGAAGGGATGACGACGGCCGTACCACCGGCGGCTGGGACCCCCACGAACTGCGGAGCATTCAGGATTTTTACGTTCGCTACGGCCTCGCTTCCGCCCGGGGCGTGGCGGAGGTGGCTTCCATTGGTGGTTTTGTCAAAGAGTACCAGGTAGATGTCGATCCCGATGCCCTGAAGACCTACGGCATCACCCTTGGTGAGGTCATGCAAGCCGTTCGCCATTGCAATGCGGAGGTGGGGGCGCAAACCATCGAGATCAACCGGGCCGAATACTTTGTGCGGGGCCTCGGTTACGTCAAAACCATCGAAGACATCGAAAAAGGCGTCATCCGAGCCCGCGACAACGTTCCCATCCGAATTGGCGACATCGCCCGGGTGAGCCTCGGCCCCGCTACTCGCCGGGGGGTGCTGGACAAGTCGGGGGCCGAGGCCGTCGGGGGAGTCGTAGTGGCCCGCTACGGCGCCAATCCCCTGGAGGTCATCCAAAATGTAAAGGCCAAAATCCAAGCAATTGCGCCGGGACTTCCCAGCAAGACCCTGGCCGATGGGCGCGTCTCCAAACTGACCATCGTTCCCTTTTACGATCGTACCCAACTGATCCAGGAAACCATCGGAACCCTGGGGGAAGCCCTCACCCTCGAAATCCTCCTCACCATCATCGTGGTCATCTTGATGCTGTCCAAGCTTCGGGCCTCCATCCTGGTGGCGGCCTCCCTGCCCGTCGCCGTGCTGCTCTGCTTTGTGGCCATGCGCTACTTCGGAGTGGACGCCAACATCGTCGCCCTGTCGGGCATCGCCATCGCGATCGGTACGATGGTCGACGTGGGCATCGTCCTGGCGGAGAGTATGGTCCGTCGGATGGAGTCGGCACCGGAAGGCGAAAGCCTGCTCCAATCCATCTACGAGGCGAGCCGGGAGGTGGCGGCGGCGGTCATGACGGCCGTGGCCACTACGGTCATCAGTTTTATTCCCGTCTTTACCATGGAAGCCGCCGAGGGAAAGTTGTTCCAACCCCTGGCCTTTACCAAAACCTTTGCCCTGCTGGCCTCCATCTTCATCGCCCTGAGTATCATTCCCCCCCTCGCCCATTCGCTTTTTTCCATTCGCTGGCGTCGCCCCGTCTTTCAATACCTCGGCAACGGCCTGGTCAGCATCGCGGGGATCGTCGCCCTCTATTCGTTTCCCTCCGCCCTCGGCACGATCATTCTCCTCCTGGGCCTGGCCGGACTCTTGGGTACGCTACTCGGCCAGGTCTTCCCGGCCTACGCCAGGACTTGGGATCGCTTAAAAAACATCGGCTACGCGGCGCTGTTCACCTACCTGCTGACCCGCGTATGGCTACCCCTGGGCGTCACCGAAAGCCTGACCACCAACTTTATTTTCGTCGGAGGAATTATCGCGATCTTGGTCACTTTTTTCTACCTAGTGATTCGGTACTACGCGCACATGCTCCGATTCCTCCTACGCTTCAAATGGCTGTTTCTCGGTGCCGTGGTCCTGCTGGTTTACCAGGGCTTTGTGGTTTTTCAAAAGACGGGGGAAGAATTTATGCCCGCGCTGGATGAAGGCTCCTTTTTGTTGATGCCCACCTCCATGCCGCATTCCGGGATGCAGGAAAACATCAAGAACCTCCGCCTCCTGGATATGGCCGTTACCGCCATCCCAGAGGTAGAACTGGTGGTGGGAACGGCGGGCCGCGTGGAGAGTGCGCTCGACCCCGCCCCCCTGTCGATGTACGAAAATGTCATTCAGTACAAAACCAAGTACAAAACCGATGAGCGGGGGCGTCGCGTCCGCTTCCGAGTCGATGCTCAGGGAAATTACCTCCGGGATGAGCAAGGCGCCCTTATCCCCGATGCGGAAGGGCAGTACTTTAGACAGTGGCGCGACCATATCCACAGCGCGGATGACATCTGGGAGGAAATCGTAAAGGTCACCCAAGTACCGGGCGTTACCTCCGCTCCCAAATTACAGCCCATCGAAACGCGACTGGTCATGCTGCAAACGGGGATGCGTGCGCCCATGGGCATCAAGGTTCGGGGATCGGATTTGCGCCAAATTGAAGCTTTTGGTATCGAGCTGGAGCAGCAGCTCAAAGCAGTGGAAGGGGTAAAAGCCGCAGCGGTATTTGCGGACCGGATGGTGGGCAAGCCCTACCTCCTGCTCGACATTGATCGGGACGCCATCGCGCGCCACGGACTGACCATCGCCGCCGTCCAAAGCCACATCCAGGCGGCCATCGGGGGCATGACCATGACCACCACCGTCGAAGGCCGGGAGCGCTACGCCGTCAGAGTTCGGTACCCCCGGGAAATGCGCGACGACCCCGAAATGCTAAAACGCGTCTACTTGCCCAGCCAGAACGGGGGCCAAATTCCCCTAGGGGACCTGGTAAACATTCAGTACGAACGGGGGCCACAGTCGATCAAAAGTGAAGACGGCTTTCTGGTCGGCTACGTCCTTTTTGACCGGGAAGAGGGATACGCAGAACTGGAAGTCGTCAACAAAGCCCGGCGCTATTTGGACGAACAAATCCAGTGGGGTCAATTGGAGATACCCACCGGAGTCAGTTATCATTTTGCGGGAAATTACGAACAACAGCTCCGGGCCAAGCAACGCCTCGCCATCGTAATTCCCTTCGCCCTTATCCTGATCCTGCTCCTGCTCTATTTCCAGTTCCGCTCCCTCACGATCTCGATCATGGTCTTTACCGGTGTGTTTATCGCCTTTGCCGGGGGCTTCCTCCTGATTGGCCTATACGACCAAGCCTGGTTCCTCAACGCGACGGTATTTGACACCAACCTCCGGGACTTGTTCCAGATTCGGACCGTCCACCTCAGCGTCGCGGTCTGGGTAGGTTTTCTCGCCCTATTTGGCATCGCCACGGACGATGGCGTGTTGGTGGCCACCTTCCTCCAAAATCGCTTCCGAGCGAATCCGCCCGACAGCATCCCGGCCATTCGGGCGGCGGTAGTGGATGGTGGCTTGCGCCGGGTGCGACCCGCCGTGATGACCACGGCCACCACCATCCTGGCCCTCTTGCCAGTGCTGACCTCCAGCGGACGGGGCGCCGACGTCATGCTGCCAATGGCCATCCCCGTCTTTGGCGGAATGCTCGTACAGACGATCACCATGTTCACCGTCCCCGTACTCTACGCCCTGTGGCAGGAGTCGAAGTGGCGCTGGAAAAACCGTTTCCAAACTAAAAACTGACGCCATGCACAATGCAATCCATATCTACTTGGGCCTTTTGCTGCTCTGCTCTCCCCTGTTGGGCTCGGGCCAGCCCCTTTCCGATTTTTTGAAGGGGGGAGAAACGAAAAATTTTGCCCTCCAAGCGGTGCAGCAGGAATACCGCGCGGCCTTGGAAAAAGGACCGCAGGTCCGCCAGTTTCCCCAGCCTGATTTTGGCTTGGGCACCTTCCTCCTCCCGGTGGAAACACGTCTGGGCGCCCAACAGGTCAGAATCAGCGCCGCCCAGCTATTCCCCTGGTTCGGTACGCTGGACGCCCGGGAAAGCCTCGTGCTGTCCCAAGCCGCATCCCAGTACGAAAAGATAGCCAGTACCGCACTGGAGGTGAACTTTCGAATCAAAACGGCCTACTTGCGGGTCTACGAAATTCGAATGACTCGCAAAATCATCCAGCGAAATACGAGTACCTTACGGGCACTCCGCCAGTTGGCCCTGGCGCGGGTAGAGAGTGGCCAGGGCAGCGCGGCCGAGGTGCTGCGGGTAGATTTAAAAATCCAGGAACTGGAACAGGAGTTGCGCATCCTCGACGAGCAATCCACCCCACCCCTGGCGGACTTCAACCAAGTCCTCAACCGTCCCCTCAATACGCCCTTGACCGTTCAAGATAGCTTTGCCTTTGCCACCTTACCCTACCCCCCGGATACCTTAGCGCAGCACCTACGCCAGCATCACCCGACGCTCCGAATGTTTGACCGCCAACGGGAAGCCGCCCAAAAAGCCATCGACCTCAACGCTCTGGACACCAAGCCTTCCCTGGGGCTGGGCGTGGACTACCTCATGGTTGCCCCCCGGTCCGATGCCACACCACCGAACAACGGCCGGGACATTCTACAGCTCAATGCCAAGGTACGCATCCCACTGGGACGCAAGCAATACCAAGCCAAGGAACGGGAAGAGCGACTAAACATGGCCGCGCTCGAAAACCACCAGGCCGATCTGGAAAGTCGCCTACTGGCCGCCATCGAAAAAGCCTTTGCGGATCACGCAACCGCCCGAAAGAAACGGG
>CALCCH010000050.1 GCA_937899855.1 uncultured Saprospirales bacterium
CCGCATTCACCAAATTCACCCCCAACCCACGCCCGGCCCCCCACGCCATCCGGCCACTCTCCCCCAAATCCGACCCCTTCCCTCAATGTACCTCAAACGCCGCCGCTCCCAGCCAGTGCCCCCGGCGGGTGCAATTTGTGTCCAACTATCGGGTAAATTTTTCAACTCCTGACCCACCAAAGAACGACCGAGCGAAGCCCTGGTATCAAGCCCTTGGCCCCTAGTCCCCCAGTACCTCAGACTTGGACCATCCAAACCAGGTGGAGCACCTTTGGTAGACGGTGGGAGCTACCTTGTGGCGCCCCCTTACGGAAGTCGTCCCCCTCTTCGGAGCCGCCGCTCCCCGCTGGCGAGGCGGTGGTGCAGCTCCTGCCGAGGGAAGGAGCCAGACGAGGGTCAAGGCCGCCAAACCCGTCATCAACCAAGCCAGATCGACGCTTCCGACGTACCACTGCTGCCGGGCAAACGCCCGCCAGAACCAGTCGCCGGTGACCAAGCCATTGGCCAGGGGTACCAGCAGGGCGAGGACGCCCCCGATGCGGAGGTAGTTTTTGTTGAGTCGCCGAAAGTCGTTCCAGAACAAGCCCGCGGCGAATAGTCCCAGCCTACCGAGAAAAAAGATGGCGTTGACGTAGGTGGCCCGCCCCATCCAATGCAGGGGAATGGCCTTGTTGGCAATAAAAATCAAGGCCGTAGCGGGAAACAAGCCCAGACAAATGGCGAGGTAGCCCTTGGTCACCCGGTGGTGAAAGCGTTTTTGCCGGTCGGTGTAGCGCTTGTTGTCGCGGGCGGCCCGCCAGAGTAGGACCCCACTGAGGATCATAAAACAGGTGATCATGGCCAGTACGAAGTATATGATCCGCAGCAACAGCCCCCCGAAGGAGGCAAAGTGCAGCTTGGTAACCGCACTGAGTACCGACTGGGTGTAGGTCTTGTGTCGGGGATCTGTCTTGCCGAGTACCTCACCGGTACTCAGCGCGTAGCTGATGTCGCCGGTACCGCTGATGGTCTGCTCGTCGTCCAGGTTGATGGTCATCAGACCGTCCTCCCGTCCGTAGTTGCGCAGACGGACGCTGGTGATGTGGTAGCCGGGAAAGGTAGCAACCGTGTGTTGGTAGGGGGCCTGGATGGATGGGTAGGCGCTAAAGGGGGCGTTCTTATCGGTGCTCAGGGCAGCATCGGGGCGGACCGTGGCGAGTACCTTATTGGTGTCGCCTCCGAAAAGGACAAAGGCGCTCGGGAGCAGCAGCAGGAACAACAAGCCAAATAGGGCACCGGTAACTGCGTAGATGATTTGGAAGGGCAAACCGATCATTCCCAGCACCGTATGGGCGTTGGCCCAGATCTGTTTCCACTTGCCCCGTACGGTAAAAGCGTAAAACTTCGTGACAATATTTCTCCAGTGAATCATGACCCCGGTAACGGAAGCAAAGAGAAAAAAGACCGCAATAAAGCCCGATAAGTACAGACCGGCGGGCAATTGGCCGAGATAATGGAGGCGGTAAATGGTATTGCTGAGGGTGGTTTTGGGATTTTCGTAATTGGTAAAGGCGTAGTTTTCCTCCGTTTTGACCACACCGCGGATCCGTTTGGTCTTTTCGCAGGAATCATCCCGGTACACCGCGCCAAAAAACCGGAGGTAGGGATTTTTCTCGTCGGGTAGGCGAAAGGTCAGTTGGGCGGTTTCCGCCAATCCGGGTTCCGCCGCCTGGATGGCGGCCATGGCGCGGTCCAGGTCTACGGTTCGGGGCGTCTCGAAGCGGGCTTCGGGGTTTTCCCAGCGGTAGATGTCGTCGCGAAAGAGGGAAAAGGCCCCGCAGTAAAAAATGATGAACAGCCCAAAGCTAATCGCAATGCCCGCTACGGTATGCGTGTGGAAGTAGACGTTGTAAACCCTTTGCGGCAATCCCTTGAGTTTCATAAGTACAAATTTTACAAGGCCCAATAAATAATGCCAGCACACAGGGCCGTCCCCAGCAGGTAAACGCCCCAGGCCCTCCAGCCGTTTTTAAACCAAAAAGCGAGCACCATCAGGGCAACCCACAAAAAGAAGGTACTGTAGGCGGAGGTGATCACCACCGGCCCCTTATCCTCCACCAGGGCACCGATGGTCAGGTGGATAGCCACCGCTAGGATAAAACCACCGAGGATTCCCGCGGAGACCTTGAGGGCCCGCTGCCTCGGAGTAGATAAGTGTTCGGTTTTGGCTGGCATGCTTAATTATTTTGGTTGGACAAGCGCTCCCGGAGCCAATCGAGGCCCGGAAAAAGCATTACAAGGCTACAAAAAAACAGCAAGACTGTGCTGAGCCAGATCATCAAACCGGTAAAGTAGCCCCACTCCCCCACCAACCGATAAGCCGCCAGGACTAAAAGGGCAAAACCGATCGCCCGAATCGGACGCCGGTATTGCTTACTCCGCGCACGTGGTGCCGACCAACGGCGAGGAAAATACTTGGACTTGCTGTACAGCAAGGTACTGGATACCAATACTAAGAGATAAGCCATCGTCGCTGTTTTTAGACCAAACAATCGAACCAATAAACAATTGGAGACAGCGGCGCTCGCTACGCGCCCAAGTAGGACTCGGAAGGCGTCAGAACCCAGGTGGACCCCAGGGGCAGCAGACAGCAGCTCATTGCGATCGGGAGCGGGTAGAAATAATCGCTCATTGGATTCGTAGTAGCAAGTCCAGTAAATTTAATAAGACTAAATCTAAATAAATTTAACATAAATATAGAATGCATGTTCTACAAATCCTACCGATTGTTGGAAAAAGATAAGGAAGGGATCAGGGATCGGTTTTCACCGCCGTCCACACCGCCAGAAAATCGCGCTCCAGCGCGTGGGTCGTTCCGTGGAGCCGGCCATCCTCGAAGAAAAAAGCACTGTGGTAGTCGCCGCTGTTGTCGCCCGAAAGCAGGGCGCCGTACACCCGCCCCTGGCTGATGCGGATCCGGGCCTCGCGGATGGGGACCCCAGGCCGGTAGAAATACCCCGAAAAGGTACTTTTCCCCACCTTCCTGATGAGCATGCTGGCAAAATTGGCATCATCGGGATCTTCGGGGCTCATGTCCAGTTGCCACTCCCCTACCAGCACTTGTGGGTCGGGATCGGATTGGGCCGAGCTGGGCAGGTATAAAAAGCTCAAAAAAAGTAAGATGAATAGACTGGTCGCCATCGTTTTCATAAGTATTGGAAGTTTTAGTGATGGGACAAACATGGGCTGGTTTCCCCGTAAAATCGTCCCATTTGGGCAAATGACCCCTTCCCGGTGGGCGGTGGGGGTGCCATTTGGCCGTTTGGGACCGGGGTGGTATTCAGGACTGCTCCTTGAGCTCGCGGGGGGAGATGCCCAGGCGTTTTTTCACCACACGGTGGAAGGAAGATTTGGAGTAGAAGCCCGCGTCGAGGGCGAGGCTGAGGAGGGTAAATTGCTGACTTTCGGGCTGGCGTAGGAGTCGTTGGACCTCGGCCAGCCGCTGGTCGTTGATGTAGTCGCTGTATTTGGTGCCCAAAATTTCCTTGAAGCACTTGCTGAGCAAGTAGGGCTTGACCCCCAACTGCTCGGCGAGACTGCGCAGGGAGAGGTCGGCCTGGGTAAAGGGCTTTTGCTCCCGCATCAGGACGTCCATATCGTCGGCGATTTGCTGGAGTTGCTGCCGCTCGCTCGGCGAAAGGGCGGGTGCCCACTGGGGGCCGGGCTGGTCTTTGCGGCGAAAGCCCTCCATCCCGATCCAGTAGGTGAGGCCCGACAGGCCGATGAAGAAGGGATAGTAGTAAAAGCGGATAAAGTAAAAGTAGGAGCCACCATCGAAGAGCCGGAAAACCAGAAAGTCGAGGAGGAGGATGACCAGCACGGCGGCAAAATACCATTTGAATACCGCAATGATCCGTTTGATCCAGGCCAGCCGGGTCGAATCGACGAGTACTCCGGCCGGTGGGTTTTCCAGACTGCGCTGGGCCAGGATGGCGTAGCCCACGATCAAACCGCTGGCCACCAGGTAGATGGTGGAATTGTTCATCCACACCACGTAGCCCCAGTAACCCAGCCAAGACAGGCTTTCGCGGGTTCCGTCCCAGTAGAGGTTTTGAAGGCGAACGAAAATGCTACAAACGATCTGGAGGGCCAGGGGGAAAAAATGCCACCAGTCGCGACCGCGAATCTTAAAGTCGGGGATGACTTGGGCGCGGGCGTAGAAATAGAGCAGGGCACCATTGACCCAGCTGAGGTCGAGCATCAGGTAGTACCAGCCGTCGTAGTAGCCCAGGCCGAAGAGGCGCATCACTTGGACGGTGAGCCGGTAGGATAGAAAAAACAGAATGACGGCCAGCAATCGATTGGCCGTGGTGGCGCTCCGCATCAGGATGGCCCCAAACACGAGTCCCTGGACCGCCCCAATACAGAGTAAAATTGCAATGATGATGTCGTCGGTGCCCATTTGCCGCAAAGAATAGTACTGGAGTAAAGATAATTTTTTCTCCCCTCGCTCACCGAATTTGCGAATAAAATTCTGCCCCGGGCCCCAATTCTGTCGAATCGGGAAAGCTCAGAGCGGCCGACCGCCCTGATCCCCCATTTTTTTCCTAATTTGGTCGCGCTACCAGCCCCCTTGGTGCTCATTTCCTAGCCCCAGAATTATTCGGCAGATGAATTTGCACGATTTTTTACAATCCAAACGACTCTTCACCGCGGAAGAATGTAAGATTATTGATACTGCTTTCCAAAGGGAGATCATTCCCAAAGGGGCGATGATCTACGAAAGCAATCCCTACTCCAAAAGAATGCTATTTATCGAGTCGGGGCTGCTCCGCATTTTTTTTCTCCAGGACGGCAAGGACATCACGCATTTCTTTTTTGATGAAGATTACTTCATCGCCCCCATCAACAGCATTTTGTACAACAAGACCGAGCGCTACCAGTGGGAAGCCATCGAGAGCTGCCGGGTAAAGGTCATTCCCTACGAAGATTTTTTGACCCTCAAAAATCGGGTCCCCAGATTGAGCCAGCTCACCCTTGAGTTTGCCCTACACATGCTGGATGTATTCTCCCAAAAGCTCAACCAACTCCAATTTCACACGGCCTACGACCGCTACCGTATTTTCCTCGACCTGTATCCCAACCTTCACAATCGGGTATCGCTTGGCAGTGTGGCCTCTTTCCTGGGCATCACGCAGCAAACCCTGAGCGTCATCCGATCCAAAAAAAGATAAGTACTCCCGCATTTTTTAAGATAGGTGAAATGTTTTCTTTTCTCGATGAGGGACCTTTGTAGTGTGCAAAGGCCAGCAGCGAAAAGCCTGGCTGATGCCGAGCGTGACAAAAGCACTTTTACTCCCCGAGTGGGATTTACAATCAAAACATTGACCAAAATGACTAAGCCTAAAGAAATCCTAAAGCTAATCAAGATACTTTCGCCACAGACCCTACCGCGACTGGAATACCTGGCGCGCGAAGACTTACATCTGACCGATGTCCGCGAGGGGGGTGTCCGAGAGGACGCTCCCCTCACTACGGACCTCCGCTACCCCCAACCGGCGGAGCTCCCCCGGGGGGCCGAAAACGCCCACGGCGAGATTGAGATGCTTGGTGACATTGAGGCTACCCACTGGTACGCCGCTGCGGAAGGCATCACCTGGCATTTTGTGACTACCGGCGATCCCAGCAAAGAAGCCTTCGTACTTGTCCACGGTTTTCCAGAAAGTTGGTACACCTTCCACCACCAAATGCGGGACCTGTCCGACCAGTTCTATTGCATCGCCGTCGATACGCTTGGCAATGGCCAGAGCGACAAGCGGCTGGACCTGGACTATCGCTACTCCGCCATCGCCACCTCACTGGGGAACTTGCTGGACAGAATCGGCGTGGAGCACTATAACCTGGCCGGACACGACCGTGGGGCGGTCATTGCGGATCACCTGCTGAATGTCGAAGGCATGGAGCAACGCGTACTGCGCTACGTAAGAATGCAGCAATCGGCTAACGAACCACACGGCGACCCCCAACCGCCACACAAAGTGTTTGCCTCGCCTTGGTTTGTCACCCTCATGAAATGGACCGGCTTCCCCCGAGTGGCCTACGCCGCCAGCGCCTACCGCGTGGAGGGCATTACACCGGAAGTACTGACCCGCTTGGGTTATGAATGCAAGTACCGGGGCATCGCTGAGGCATCACCCAAGCAATTTGTACACACCAGCTTGGAGCAAGAGCTCGCGGACCGCCACAATTTCTTATTTGCCAAAATGACCATGCCCGTCCTGTTTCTCCAGGGACGCTTCGATCCCGGCCAACATCCCGAGGAATACGAAAATACACCTGACTTCGTCACCAACGGACGGGTGGAGTTCATCGATGGCAACCACTTCTTCCAATTGGGTGCTCCCGAAGCGACGACCCTGGCCATGCGCAACTTTTTGTCCGCCCCCCTACCCCAATAGGGAATTGGTGCAAGCGAATAAACGAAAAACGGAAATGTTAGACAAACAGCCTCCTAAATAGGTGTTTTATCCTGTGGAAAATTTAGGAGCGGATTTGCTCATCGCGAGCCTCACCGCTCGTGATGGGCACTCCATTCAGCGGCATCCCAAAAAAACGACTGATCGATGGAAACCTTTGAAATTTTGGTCTTATCCCTATCTGGCCTCGCCCTCTTCTACGCCAGCTCGATGCGCCTGATCTACCCGGTGAAGGCCCATTTTCTCCAAACCTATCTGGCGAAACCCCACAACGAATTGAATAGGGACCAGGACTTGGTAAATGAAATCCGAGGTGTAGGTGCCGTGATGTTGCTGGCCGGAATCATCATCTTGCTGGGAACGGTCGTACCAAACCTGAGAACGATTTCCTTTGTGGTCGCCACCACGATCTTCCTGGGGGTTGCCCTGGGTCGGCTAATCAGCTTTGGCCTGGATGGCCCTCCCAGTCCAGCGGTAGTAAGGGGGACCAGCGCCGAGATGTTACTCAGCACACTCAATATTTTTTGTCTGGCCAGTTGCCACATCATCTGAGCCCACTCTGGACAGGCTTCTACCTACATCAAAACCAAACCTCAACAGATGAAATTTTACCTCGTTGCCGTACTCGGCCTCAGCACCCTCTTCACCGGCGCCCCTTCCGATGCCATCATCGGCGAATACTGGGCGGAAGACAAATCGGGGAAAATTGCCATTTTCAAATGCGACGAGCAATATTGTGGTCGGATTTCCTGGCAAGCGGACCGTCGCAAGGATACGAAAAATCCCGACCCGAACAAGCGTGATCAAGAGGTGATTGGCACCCAGTTTTTGAACAACTTCCAATACCGTGCGGCGGATAAAACCTGGGAGGGCGGGACCATTTATTCCGTTGATGATGGCAAAACCTACCAGGGAAAGCTGTGGCTGGAGGATCGGGGCAAAACCCTAAAAATGCGGGGCTTCATTGGGTTTTCCCTCGTTGGCAAAACCGCCACTTTTAAGAGAGTCGATTGACAAACGTCCAGCTCAAGGGCGAGACGGAACAGCGCGGGGCACTGAGGAGCGGAAAATGGAGACCGGACCGGTGAACCAATTCTGTCGGGAAGCGGGTGTTTGCCACAAAAGCCATCAGCAGCTACGGCTTTTTTGCTAATTTGGGGTTCAATGCTCACCTTTTTGGTGTTCAGACTATCCATAAACCCCTCCGAACCGTGGTCCGCATGAATCGAAAAGATACCCGCTACTGGAGCTTCTTGTTGCTTCTTTTTACACTCCTGAATACCCTGGGTGCCCAAGAAAACCCCAATCCCCTACCCAAGCACCTGACCGCCACCGAACGGGCCCTGCTCGAATCAGGCACCTACCGTCCGCCCCTCCAGCGCCGCAGCGGCCTCACCGATCCGCCCGATTATCCCACCCGTACGCTGCGCGAGTGCGAAGAGCTATCCGCCATCGTGATCACCTGTGATGCTTACTATTCCGTACTCCGCGAAATCGTTCGCTACGCCAAGGAGGAAGTCGAAGTCATCAACATCTGCGAGGATTCGCTGGCCATCCAGTCCTACCTGGCCAATAATGGGATCGATCTGGAGCGTTTGACCTTTATCGAAGCCCCCTTTAACACCGTTTGGGTGCGCGACTACGGCCCCAATCCCGTCTACCAAAACGACGTCGACTCCCTCGTACTGATCGACTGGATCTACAACCGCCCCCGACCGCGGGACGATCGCATTCCCGATTTGATTGGCGACTACCTCGACGTTCCCGTTTCCTAGACCAACCAGGCCCCTAACGACCTGGTCCACACCGGAGACAACTTTATGAGCGACGGGCTCGGTACGGGTAATTCCTCCCGCCTCCTACTCGACGAAAACGATTTCAACAGCCCCTTCGGTACCTCCAATCATTCGGAAGCGGATGTCGATAATCTGATGGACCTGTTTATGGGCATCGAGGCCTATCCCAAAATGGAGGTCCTCCCCTACGATGGCATCAACCACATCGACATGCACATGAAGCTCCTCGACGAGCAAACCCTACTGATTGGAGAATTCCCCACGGGCATTTCCGATGGGCCCCAGATTGAGGCCAATATCCAGTACGTACTCGACAATTACCAGACCCACTGGGGCACCGACTTCAAAATCGAGCGCATCGTTCAGCCGCCCTGTGGCAATGGCAACTATCCGCCCAGCTGTCAGGGGGGGCAGTTCAGCGCCGAGTACCGCACCTACACCAATGCCCTCTTCGTTAACCAAACCGTGTTGGTACCCATCTACAATACCGCACTCGACGAGCAGGCCCTGGCGCGCTGGCGCGAACTGCTGCCCGGCTACAAGATTCGGGGCATCGACTGCACCCAAATCATCAATGCGGGGGGAGCCATCCACTGCATCACCAAGGAGATCGGTGTCAAGGATCCGCTCTGGATCGCCCACCGCGGCCTCGACGACCTCAACGCCATCGACAATGCAGCCGACTACCGGGTGGAGGCCAGCATCAAACACCGTAGCGGCATCGCTCGGGCGACGCTGTACTGGACTACCGATACCACCGCGGGCTACCAAACCCTACCCATGCAACTGGAAGATGCGGAGCGCGACCTTTGGGTAGCGCAAATTCCCCAACAGGCCAACGGGGCCCAGGTTTTTTACTACTTCGAAGCGGAGGCCCGCTCCGGCAAACGCATCACGCGCCCCTTACCCGCTCCGGCGGGCTATTTTGAATTCCTCATCGAACCCGAGGTCACCAGTGGGCTCGCTGCTGGGTCGCTCCCCGGTGTTCACCTGGTCAAAACCTACCCCAATCCCGCCAGCGCTACGACCGTTTTTGAGGTCGAAGCCAGCCGGGTGGAAAACGTCGAACTGATTCTAAGCGATATTTTGGGACGGGAGGCCGCCGTCATCTTCTCCGGCCAAACCAAGATGGGACAAAACCAGTATTTTATTGAAGCGAGCAACTATCCGGCGGGAGCCTACTGGGTACAGCTTCTCACCCAGGAGGGATTGCAGATTCACAAATTGATCATCAAATAGGTATTCCGCTCGGCGCTCCTGCCAACTACTCGGTAAGCCCAATTTGCTGTCGCAAAAGGGCCAGCCCCGCGGCTAGCGCTTCGTCTTTGGAGGTGTCGGCCTGTACGACGTAATTGGGGGGGCGGTATTCCTCCCGGGGCGTCCCATCGACGTGATAGAGTTTGGCGGTGGACAAGCGATAGCCAAAGCTTTGGTGGGCCAGGGAAAAGCCGTTCATCTCTCCAGCCAGGCGTTCCATCTCGGTACCGACGACCTGAGCGGCTTCCGTTCCCTCAAAGCCCACGGCCAAACCTTCTCCCATACTCCCCGTCCAACGACCTACCAATACCACCACGGGAGCCAGATATTGCGACGCTCGGGGGCTGACGTACTCCAACCAGCTCCGCTCGACGACCGCTTGCCCGTCGTAGCTTTCCACCAACCAGTGTTTTTGATAAGCCTGGGGCTGCGCTACAAAACGCCCCAGGATGGCCCGAGCTACGTAAGAATTTCCCCCATCAACCGTATTCCGCAAATCCAGAATTAAGCCTTCGGTATCGCTCAAAGCATCCAGGGCCCGGTCAAAGGCACCCACCAAGTCGTTGTTGCCCAGCGAATTGTGGAGGCGAATAATGCCAAAGTTCTCCCGACGTTCGCTTTTCAAGAGCGCCGTCTCCGACCGAAGCTCGACGCCGTCCAGATCCAACTCGAAACCGCTACCGTCCGCTCTGCGCAAGTTCAGGATGCGCGGCTCGTTGTAACGGCCAGCCAGGACCTTATTCAACAACCACTCGCGGACCTTGGGGTCGGATTTGTCGTGGCAGTAAGTGGGAAACGCAGCGACCGCTTCCCGCCAATCACGACCGTTGATCCGTAGGATTTCGGCTCCCAGCACTCCCGTCTCCAGTCCCTCTTCCACCTGACTTTGCCAGACGTTGACGATTCGGGCCCGGTCCGCTTCGATGGTGGCGTAAAGGGGGGCGTACAAACGGAAGGAAGCGGATCGGTTGGTATTGAGAATGAGGTGGCTGTCATAAAATTCGTCGAGTAAGTATTCGAACAGGAGTACGCCTTCCTCCTCCGTCCGAACTTGAGCCAACTGGGCGCGGTAGTGCTGCCGAAGACAATCTAGGTCTACTTCTTTTTCCGAGCGGTAGATGTACTGCTCTGCCAGGTTGCTCAACAGATCGTCCAGGTCCGCACGAAGGGAAGTGGGGGCCAGGGCTTCCTGAACGGCATTTTCCGTACTGGAGGCCGTCCGGTCGGTAGTGGGATGGGTACAGGCCAAGGCCAACGGTAATAACAGGAACAAATTCCGCACGCTATTCATCAATTAATTTTAGGCTAATCAAAAAACAAGCAATAAAGCCCGTGGCGCTCGCTGCGATAATCTTAGGTAGAGGGTAGCTTCCCTCCAGCAGACCGTGTCCGTAGACGTTGGCGCTCGTAAAGAGGACCAGGGCCAGCAACTGGACCCAAAATAGCCTTTTCCTACCGGGTGACACCATTTGCTCTACGGGGTAAATGATCACAATGGACAATACGGCCAACAAAAGGTAAGACAGTAATGTATCGCCGTAGTGACCGGAGAGTAGGGCGGCGATTCCTCCGATGCCCAGTTGGATACCTAGGACCGCTTTCCAGGGGTAGCACCAGCCCCGCATCAGTACGCTGGGGAAAAACATCAGGGGGATGGCGAGGCAGAGCAGGAGCAGCGTACTTTCTGGTAGGTGGCCCATCAAGGGCACGGTAAACCTAAGGCCTAGCCCACTGACAACCCCCCTGCTTTCTCCGAGGCTTTGTTTGGTGTGTGGTAACTTCACGGGGGAAATTTTTTCAATGGCCGCCCGGTCGTATTGCTCGGCCCGGTACAAGAGGGCGGCGGGTTTGGTTTGAGGTGGGATTCGATCAGTTGGCTTCGCCAAAGTCAAAGACGTAACCCAAGCCGACTTGCAGGCTGCGATTCAACAGTTTGACCTCCCGGACCTCTTCCCCATCGAAGTTGGTGAAGGTGAGGTTACTGATGTTTTGGAATCCGTACAGGTAGCGGACAAAGGCAAAATAATTGCGATAGTTGAACCTGAGCTTCCCCACCATTCCAAAGTCGCCAGCGGTGAGGACTTCAAAAGACAATTCGCTGGTACTGCCCCAATCGTCGTCGTCGTTTTTAAACTCCTCCAGTACTTGGGCGCCGTAGTAAACCCCCAGTCCGATGGCTAAGAAGTTGACGGGGCGGTATTCGATTTCCGGCATAAAATCGAGGTAGCTCGACCGCAATTGGGATCGGGTATCGTCCACTTCGCGGATGGCGTAGCCCCGCCGGCTGAATTGGGTATTGAGCAGTACGCTCCACCGGTCGCTCAGGGGAAAACCCGGGGCCAGACCCAGGAATAAATCCGTTCTTCCCTCCGCGTTGTCCAACTCATCGGGATAGTTGCGTATATCGACCCTTGAGTTGTTGACACCGGCATATGCGTCGAGGTAAAATTGGGCTTGGCAGATCCCCACCGAGCCGAAGGTAAGCAGAAAAAATAGGCAGTTTAGTTTAGGCATCTCTATATGGTTTAGTTGCTATTCTAACGGCGATTTGGATGGCTTATTTCCCTTCCTACACGCAGCCCCCCATATATTTTACCCCCCACTTCATCGTCCTAGGAAGTGGGGGGCGAGGCCCGAATCCGGGGGAGTAAGACCAAACTTTTGCTGGTCCGGTTTAGCGTTGGTGTTCGGGGCTATCAAAACCCGTTTTACAACCCGCTTCCCATACATCGGGCAGGTTGCCGTAGGCGGGAATTCCACCCTGATCCTAGAGCATCCGGGCCAGGTGCAGACAGTTCCAAACCAGGAAGGTGGTGTTGCGATTGGTAAAATCATTTTCCGGTCCGCCCGAACCCTCATCGGCATAAGAGGGACCGGGGCCCGCCTCTCCCATCCAGCCGGCGTCGGCTTGGGGCGGTACGGTATATCCAATGTGCGATAGCGAAAATAAGATGTTCATCGCGCAGTGCTTAACGCCATCTTCATTTCCCGTAATCAGGGTGGCGCCCACCTTGCCGTAGTCGCGGTACTGGCCTTTGGCGTTGAACTGGTGGGTGTAGCCGTACATGCGTTCGAGGGCTCGGTTGCAGACGGATGATTTCTCTCCCAACCACACCGAAGTTCCAATGATCAGAATGTCACAAGCATCGATCTCCCCTTGGATCGTTGGCCAGTCGTCCCGGTCCCATTCGGGCGTCTGGGACATGTCTAAGCCCAAGCCGGCGGGAATGTAATAATCGACGGGGCGAATGATTTTGGTAGAAACACCGTTGGACTCAAAAATCCGCTGGGCTACCTTGATCAATTCTTCGGTATGGGAAAGCACGGGGGTGCGTTTGAGGGTGCAATTGAGAAAGAGCACCTTTAGGTCGCTGTACTTGGCGGGGGGCAGGGCACACTGTTTGGCGGTCATTTGCCGTAACTGTTCGCTCATTGGGTTTGTATTTCTTTGGTTTAAATTGTGTTGCACAAAATAATCAATTTTAAACACGATTCGCCCCCGTTGCAGCCTTTTTATCAGCGGGCATCAGAGCCGTTACCGCCTGGCCTTCGCGGTCTGCTCCTTGACCGGGCTGCGCAAGGCTGCGCAAGGCTGCGCAAGGCTGTGCCATGCTCCACCGTGGCTTCCTACTAAGCCAAGCTGGACCTCTGGGCGGGCAACAAGCTGGTCATCTTCGCCTCCGGTTTTCTCCCTGGCGGTAATCCCGCTACGGAGCGGGTGAGCCTAAGCTTGGATTTGGTGGAAGCCTCTCCGGTACGCCTCCAGTTGATCAACCAATTGGGACAGGTCATTCGTCAAGAAAACCTGGGTCTGCAGGAAGCGGGTTTTCCAACTGAATATGGAATTGGCTGACCTGCCCAATGGCAATTACTACCTGAGCATACAGACGGCCCAACGGGTAAGCACTGAGGTGTTGATGCTGAACAAGCCATAAACGATTGTTTGGACATTTTGCCGATGGCAAACGATCGTAAGCTGCTTTGGGTCCGTGGATCCCAAGCAGCTTTTTATTTGGATCCTGAGTGATGGCGGGAATGAATGCTTGGTAAATAAGGGAGAAAATGAGGGGGAAAGATTGGAATCTAAGAAACTGATAATCAGTTAGATAAAACATTGCGGAGGAGGAGGGATTCGAACCCCCGGTACGATTTCTCGCACGCCGGTTTTCAAGACCGGTGCATTCAACCAGCTCTGCCACTCCTCCGGCTGGCCTTTTTGAATTTGGCGACGCAAAGGTACGTTTCCTTTGCTAAAAATGAAATAGCCATCCCAAAAAAAGTAGCCCGCTGATGCTCCCCATCTCCAAATCGACTATGAATCCCCTCAGATTATTGCTAAATTAGCCGCGGACAAGCGATTCTTATCCGGCGGTTCGTCCGCTCCATCTTTTATCAAAACAAATCACCGAATCATGAGAACCTTCTTTTACCTGTTTGCCCTTTGCCTGGTCTTTAACAGTTGCCAAAGTGGTGGTGACTCGACGGAAGCCGCTGGCGAAGAGAGCACTCCCGCTACTGAGGAAAAGGCCGCCGCCGCGGACACCGGAAACAAAAAATACACCCTCACCCCCTTCAGCCCCTCCCAGGCCTATCCCGATGCCATGATCATGGGCATGACCTATCAGGACGGTCGCTTCGATTTTGACGTCAAGGGGGAGGCTTACCAACTGGGGGCCCAAACGCCCGATGCCGGCCAAAAATCCTGTGCCAATTCCGCCAAGGGGCAGCACATCCACCTCATTGTCGACGATCAGCCCTACGCGGCCAAATACGAGGCTTCCTTTGAGCACGATGTCGCGGATGGGGATCACTACATCCTCGCTTTCCTCTCCCGCTCCTACCACGAAAGCATCAAGACCAATGCCGCCTCCCGCGTCCGCAAAGTGACGGTGGCCAACAAGTCCATCGCCGAGGAGACGACGGTGGAGGGAACGCCCCTCTTGTTTTACAGCCGCCCCAAGGGAACCTATAAAGGGAAGGCCAATACCGATAAGGTCATGCTGGACTTTTTTGTCTACAACGCCACCCTCGGCGACGACGTTATGGTATAGGCGGACATCAACGGCGAAGAGCACATCATCACGCAGTGGCAGCCCTACTACATCGAAGGCCTGCCGATGGGTGAAAACACCATCACCCTGACCCTGGCCGATAAGTCGGGACAGACTATCGAAACACCGCTCAACCCGGTTACCCGTACGTTTACCCTAGCGGTCGACGAGGCGGAGGTCAGCAACTAAGGCCACCCCAACCTCCGCGTTTTGGCGGTAAGGCAGAAAGTGAAAAAGTTCCCCAATTGTTTCCATCCTTTGGGGAACTTTTTTATATTTGCGACGCTTTTGTGAAATGGTGATTGTAGCTCAGTTGGTTAGAGCGCTGGATTGTGGTTCCAGAGGTCGCGGGTTCAAATCCCGTCTTTCACCCCAACAATGGTAAAGAGGCCCAAATCTATGGATTTGGGCCTTTCTCGTTGGCCCCAAAAGCGCCTGCACTCTAGGCATCCCCCTTGAGGGCTTGCAGTTGTTCTTCGGCCGCACGCCACTTGATTTCCATACTGCCCAAGCGATCGCGCAGATTCGCCAGGTTCGTTTGCGACTTCTCCAGCTCGTAACGATTGCTGTTGAGCTCGACCTGTAGGTCGGTATTTTGTTGATTGAGTTGGGCTTCCGAGGTCTTGAGTTGGCTGACCTGACTCAGCAAATTGCTGCCCCGTAGGAGCCACCAAAATAGACTGCCCAGGGCCCAGGCTCCCAATAACATGGGTACAATCTCCCAGGTGCAATTGGCGCAAAAAAGTAAATTCGTTTCCATGATGTTGATTTTCGCTAATGAATAAATAATTGGCCCGCTTTAGCCCGCCACCAGCACGACCTCTACCCGCCGGTTGGCGTGGCGATTCTCATCGTTGCTGTTGGGCACTACGGGTTGTTCCTCCCCTTTGGAGGACACCTTGATTTGGTTGGCCTTTACGCCGGCCCTTTCTAAAAAGACCTGAATCGACTCGGCCCGCTGCTGACCCAATTGGAGGTTATAATCCTTTTCCCCCGCATCGTCGGTATGCCCGGTGACGCTGACACTCTCGCCAGTCTCCAGCACGCGCTGGGCCAACTGTATGAGGTAGCCATCCACTTCGGGATCGTAATCCTTTTGGACCGAGTTGTAAGGGAATCGGATGATGACCCGGTCGGCAAACTGTTCGAGGGTCGAGGCGGCGGTTTGGTCGGGAGCTAGCCAGCGAAATTCGATGCTGTAGAAGCCGCGTTCCCGTACGCCTTCGGGTTCGCTGACCAGGCGGGATTTGGTACGGATACGGTCGGCGGGTACTCGGTCGGCGAGGAAGGTAGCGAGTTGGTCGGCGCGGGCCAGCCCCAGGTTCAAGGTGCCCTCGGCAGAGGGCTCCGCCTCGAAGTACAGTCCGGTGACTTCCAGGACATTGTCCTCGGTCATGCCGGAGAGGATGGTTTGTTCGAGTTCGCGAAGGGCCCGTTCGTCTTCAAGCCGGGTCTTGGCCCAATCGTAGGCCAGGGGAACGGCGGCCGTGGTAGTAGCGATGGGCTCCACGGGAGGCGCGTGGTAGGCAGCGTATGCTTCGGCACCACAAGATTCACAAGCCACTTGCATCCAACAACAGTACCAATGGGTACAAAGCGCTGACCATCCCACAAACCCGAGCAAAGCCAGTAATGGTTTGATACTCATATTGACAGGATTTTTAGGTGGTAAAAAAGGTAAATCAATCGTCCACGGGACAGGTAGGTAGTATGCAGTACTATTAAGTTACAAAACTTCGCCAGGATTGAGCATCCGGCGCGCCGTTTTTTTTTGAGAAGGCCCCGCAAAACCTACTTTCTCGGTTCCCAATGGTTGGATTGGGGCTTAGGCCAGGCTTTCCAGTTCTTGAATCAGGGGGTGGGAGGAATTTTTGGTGCCGATCAATTCGGGTACTTCTTTCTTTTTGTCCTTCACCGCCAACCAGACATTGTTGGTGCCTAGGCTGGAAAGGATCGCGTAGCCATTGCGACTCAAACAATTGAGTACTTCGGGAACGTAGCGCCGCTCCGAATGATCCAGCCCCCGACTAAAGGCATTTTGCCGACGGCCCCCCCCTTTTTGGATGTACAGCTTTTTGAGAATGGTGTAGGCTACCTTGACCGGGGCGGGCAGGTCCATATCCAGGAGTCGATTGGTCGTCAGCTCGTGGCTCTCAAAACGGCCAAATTCGCATTCGATAAAAACCTCCTCATTGAGTTGTTCCTCCCGTTCAAAACCGATGACTTCTTCGATGAGGCCATTCTTAAAACGGGGGAGTAGATCAAAGTTGGGATTGCGAACGACCTCCAGGGTTTCGATGTAGATGGAATCGTAATAAATCTGCGACTCGTCCAAGTCTTCGGTAATCTCCAGGAAGGGGACGATGGCGTCGTGGAAGATCAGGTTGTCGACGCAACTCAAACCCTCAAAGTTTTAGCGGCAGGCCAGGTAGATGTCCAGGGCAAGGATGGTAT
>CALCCH010000051.1 GCA_937899855.1 uncultured Saprospirales bacterium
CGGTGTTCTAAACCGCTCATGTTTTGTGGGGTTTGGCATGCGTCTCTTTGCTTTGTGTGGGTGTTTTGGGTTGTTTGGTTCTGGGGAAACCGGTAGGTCCGGCGTTGGGGGCGAATGCGATTGGGATTGTTGGCATTGGGAAAACTACCGGTGGGGTGGTTGGGGATGGAATTGCTGTAGATGATGCGCCACTCATTTTCCCGATCTACGATCATCTGGAATTCGTTGTTCTGCGGGGTGGGTTCGGTACAGGAGCTGGGATCCAGATTGAGGGTGAAGCTGTCCTTGATGTGGTCGCAATTGCCACTGCCATCCGTATCGTCCGCATCGTGGGCATTGGCGACAAAACCAACCGGTGGCGCGTGGCTGAGCATGACCGTAGTGGCATCCCCCAAGCCATCTCCGTCGGTATCGGCGTACCAGGGGCTTTCCTGCATCACGCAATGGACGATGCGGAAGGCCAGGAGGCTACCGGAAGAAAGCAAGAACAGCAGGAAAAAAGATAGACGGGGCATGGACAAGCGTTTTGATACACGTCCATTTAGAGGCCTTACGGGGAAATAACTTGCGCTGGTTTGGGAAATTTAGCTCTAAAAAAAGCGCTCGGTACCTCGGGCGATCACGCGTTGAACTTTAGGTTTTAAAACAATATCTTACTGATTCAACCAGCTTCCCTACTATGTCCTCCCCAGAAAACAACACCCAACGCGTCCTCGATTATTACGATCGGGTCCTTCAACGTGGCGAGATCACCCAGCTTGATCAGTATTTTCACCCCCACTTTATCCAACACCATCCCCAAATCGACCCCGGTCTGGAAGGCCTGAGCACCTACCTACGGGTTAGTGGCCAGTGGACCCACCACATCCACCGCCAATTGGTCGATGGCGATTGGGTGGCCCTGCACTCCGAAGCGCGATCGGAAGCTTTTCCCCCCAGCGCTGCCTGGGGCCTTTACCGACTGGTGGACGGAAAAATTGTGGAATACTGGCACAATCTGCAACCCTTGCCTCAGAAAAGCGTCAGCGGGCGTAGCCCCCTCGACGGGCCCCGTACCGTGGCAGATCGGGAGCAAACGGCGGAGAACAAAGCCCTCGTTGAACGCTTCTATCGGAACGTTATCGTAGCGGGAAATTTTGCGGCAGTAGACCCCTATTTCGATGGCGATCGCTACTGGCAGCACAATGCCCTATTGCCCGATGGCGTGGCGGGTTTTCGCAAAACCATGCAGGCCATGGCTCTGACGGGAATGGGTATCCAAATCCAAAAGGTACACTTGATACTGGGGGAGGGAAACTTTGTACTGGTACTGGCCGAGGGAACGATGGTGGGAAAATCGTATTGGACTTACGACCTGTTTCGAGTGGAGCAGGGAAAGATCGTCGAACACTGGGATGTGATGGCGGAGATTCCCAACCGGGGCGCTAGGCAATGACCGCTTCGATGATGTCGACAATTTGGCGGGAGATGAGCCGATCATCAAATTCGCGTTCCGCTTTTTGACGACCGTACCGGCCCATGGTGTGTTTTTGGTCCGGGGAGAGTTGGCGAAAACGACGCATGGCAGCGGCCAGTCCTTCGGCATCCTTGATCGGTACCAGGAAGCCATTTTTGCCTTCCTCGACCGCCTCGCGACAACCCGGCGTATCCGTGGTGATGATGGGTTTGCGCATGGCCATTCCTTCCTGCACTACCCGCGGGATGGCCTCGCGGTAGGAGGGCAGGACGATGCAGTCGGATTGCTTGATGTAATACCGGACGTCGCTGGTAGGACCGAAGTAACGGATGACCCCACTCTGCATCCAAGCCAGCAACTGATCGTGACTGATGGCCGCGGGATTCTCTTCGTCGATATCCCCCACCACCCAGAATTCGGCTTCGGGAAAGTCCTTTTTTACCAGGGCGGCGGCCCGTACGAACTCGTCGATCCCCTTGTCGTACAACAGACGACCGATAAAGGTAAAAACCAGGGTATCGGGAGGTTTTACAAAACCATTGGGAGAAAAATACTGGATATCGACCCCACAACCCTTGAGGGAAATACCGGCTTCGGGACGAATGATTCCTTCCTCGATAAACAATTGTCGGTCGTCCTGATTTTCAAAAATCACCTTTTCGCTGTGGCGAAAGGCCATTCGGTACAGCCATTGGGTCAGCTGGCGGATCAGGCTGTCGTGGAGAAAGGTATAGCCCAGCCCGGTGATGGTGGAGAGGTATTTAATGCCGCACTGACGCGCCGCAAAGCCCCCGTAGATGTTGGGCTTTACCGTGTAGTGGATCACCAAATCGGGCCTTTCGCGACAGTAGATTTGGTACAACTCGCGGGTCAGACTGAGGTCTTTGAGTGGATTGGTACTCTTGCGCGACAGACTCCGGAGGGGCACGTGGCGCACCTCGGAAAATTGATTGAGGTAGGAAATGTAGTGATCGACGGGTGCAATGACGACAACTTCAAAATTATTTTGTATCAATAACTTGATGACATTCAACCGGAAGTTGTAAATGTTCCAAGTCGAATTGGCTACAATAGCAATTTTCGCCGTTTTAGGTTGCACCTTTTTGCTGGTATTAAGGGTAGTTTTCGTTGGGCGTAAAATTAAACTAATTTTTCAGCTATAAAAACTGCTCACCCCGGCTTTGCGCAATCTCCTTGGTCAAGGCTTTAATTTCTTGTTCCTTGGATTTGGGATAAATCAAGAGAACATCCTCCTCATCGACGATGATGTAATTGTCCAAATCGCGCAGAACGAGCAGTTTGTGCTCCGGAGCTCGGATGAGCGATTGGCTCACGTCGTTGAGGAATACGGCCCCGGCGCTGACGACGTTGCCCGCCTCGTCTTTGGGGCCCTCCGCGTGGAGGGAAGCCCAGGTACCCAGATCGGACCAACCAAAATCGGTGGGGATGGTATAGATATTATCGGCCTTCTCCATGATGGCGTAGTCGACCGAAATGCTGGGTGTGGTAGGGTAGTATTCGTCGATAAAATCCTGTTCGGCGGCGGTATTATAGGCCGTAGCGCCCCGGGACAGAATGCGGTGGATTTCCGTGGCGTGGCGTTCGAAGGCGGCGAGGATGCTGCTGGTGCGCCAGACAAAAATACCCGCGTTCCAGAGGTAGTCGCCGCTGGCGAGAAAGGTCCGCGCTTTTTCGATTTGCGGTTTTTCCGTAAATTTAAGGACGCGGTGGACGCCTCCGATGTTGTCATTGGCGGCGGCGGGTTCCACGGTCTGTTGGTCAAAATGGATGTAGCCGTAGCCCGTATCCGGTCGGGAAGGGCGAACGCCGAGGGTCAGCAGGGCATCGTGTCGGGCGGTGTAGGCCAGGGCCTTTTGTAGGGCCTCGACGAAAACGTTTTCTTTTAGGACGATGTGATCTGAGGGGGCGATGATAAAATTGGCCTCCGGGTCGAGGGCGTGGAGTTTGAAGGCGGTGTAGGCGACGCAGGGGCCGGTGTTGTTGCGGGAGGGCTCGCAGAGGATTTGGTTGTCGCTCAATTCGGGCAGGTGTTCGCGGACCAGATCGCGGTAGCGGCCGTTGGTGACGATAAAGATATTCTCGGCTGGACAGAGGTCCAAAAAGCGCTCAAAAGTCAACCGAATCAGGGATTTTCCCGTTCCTAGGATATCCAAAAACTGTTTGGGACGCGCTGTTCGACTGGCGGGCCAAAAACGGCTACCGATGCCACCCGCCATGATCGCTACGTAGGTATTTGTGGCCATGAAGTTTAAGTTGTTAGATTTTTTACTTAATTTGTCAAAAAAATATTAACAAATGACACTTCCCGAAAGATTTCTTCCCCGTTATAGCTATCGCGACTACGAAGCTTGGGAAGGCCGTTGGGAGTTGATCCGCGGAATTCCTTTTGCCATGTCCCCATCTCCAAACCTCAGGCACCAAAAGATCAATACTAAACTCGCTTGGTGCTTTACAGAGTCGCTGCAACAGTTTTCTAACTGTATTCCAGTAATCCCCGTCGATTACCGCCTGGATGATCATACCATTTTACAGCCCGACCTACTCGTAATCTCAGATGAAGCCGATGGCCAATATTTGGACGATACCCCAGAACTGGTGGTCGAAATCCTATCGCCTTCAACGGCGGATAACGACCGCGAGCTCAAATACCAATTGTACCAGGAAGAGGGCGTGCCGTACTACCTCATCGTCGATCCGGTGACGGAGACAATTGAAGTCTTTCACCACCAAGGTACTTACGAACTAGTCGCCACCCTCCACACAGAAAGCCCCGCTTTTGAATTCCGTACCCGCCTTTGTACCTTCAGCGTCGACTTTTCCAAAATTTGGTAAGCCTTTCCAGAAGGGCCCCTAAGCGGCTAAACCCACTGAAAGGCGTTTAGGCTACTTAACATAAGAAAAATTATAGGATAAAAGGTATTGTCCTGAAATAGGTTGACACAAAATCGCGAAACCTCAGACCACTACGGCATCCTCCTGCATCCACTTGACCATCCGGGTCAGCCCCTCTAGGTTGTTGTAGCTGGGCTGAAAACCCGCTGCCCGTATCTTGCTGGACTGGTGATAGGTTTCCGTACAAAATTTTTTGACCCGATTGGTAGAAATGGGCAGGTCCTTACCCGTAATCTTGATGGCAATGTCAAAGGGAATCCCCATCGTATACACCAGCCAGTACGGTAGTGTAATCATCGACTTTTTACCCAGTGCCTCCTGAATCGTCTCCGCGATTTTACGACTGGAGAGTTGTGGCTCGTCGGAATAATTGTACACGTGTAACCCCGGTTCCAATTGCCGCAACAAAAACATCGTTCCCTCCACCAAATTTTTGACGTAGGCGATGGACTTGATGTTGCCCCCTTCCCCGATGTGGAAATACCGCCCCTTATTGATCTGGTCGATCAGACGATACATGTTGGCGACGTTCCGCTCGCCATACACCACCGTCGGCCGGATGATCAACACCCGCCGATTGGGATCCTCCGCCGCCCATTTTTCCAATACGCGCTCCCCCGCCAGCTTCGATGCGCCGTAGGGATTGGCCGGTTGAGGACTCATCTCCTCGTGAGAAGGTGTGCTGTTGTTTCCGTATACGGCTACCGAAGAGTAAAAGACAATCCGCTGGATACCGTGCCGAGTAGCCGCCTCGCAAATCACCTGGGTACCGTACTCGTTGGTCCGGAAATAGTCCTGCTCGGTGATCCCAAAATCCTTGTGCTCGGCAGCCAGACTGATGATGAGGTCACAGGGGCGACTGGCCAGCGCTTGCTCTACCTCCGCCGCCACCCGGATGTCTCCCCGGATGTGTTGGGATCCGTTGGGCGATTCGGGGGCTACCAAATCGAGATTGATGATTTGGTCCGGTGGGATAAGATTGTGGAAGTGGGAACCGATAAAACCCGATCCACCGGTCATTAGAATGTTGCTGTTCGTAATCATAATAGTTCCTGATAAACGCGGTAAATTTTTTGATAGACAATCTTGTTTTGAAACTTGGTCTCCACCAGGCGACGACTTTCGCAGCCCATCGCCTTGGCCTGCCCCGACTGGTAAATCCTAAGGATCGCCGCCTTGATGGCTTCCACGTCCTCAATGCCAATCAGGTAGCCGTTTTTCCCCTGTTCAACCGTCAAGTTACAACCCGGCATATCGGTCGTAATGATGGGAACGCCCGTGGCCAAGGCTTCGAGGACCGTACGGGGCAGCCCCTCCCGATAGTAACTGGGATAGACGTAAAGATCGGTGATCGCCAAGATTTCAGGAATGTCACTCCGACGCCCGAGAAAGCGAATGTTGGGGTGATCGGTGTAGCCCGCAATGTAGGTATCGCTGACCGCCTGGGGATTGTTTTTATCGCTGTCACCCACCACCAAAAGCTGTAAAGCCGGATGCGCTGGCCCCAGTTCCTCCACGGCTTGTACCACTTCGCGGATGCCCTTTTGCCACACCAAGCGGCTGATAAAGGTGAGTATAAAGCGATCGGGGGAAAGCGACAAGGACTGCTTGATGGCTTGGTGATCAAAGCGACGGCGGTCAAATTTTTCGATGTCCACCCCACTCCCCTCAATAACGGTCAGTTTGCGACCAAACCAAGACGTGAGCCAAAGATCCGCCTCGTCGTCCGGGTTTTGAAAAATGATCCGGCTGGCGAAGACGAAGTTGAAGAGGAAAATGAGTTTGCTCACCAATTGGAACAACCGGAGCTTTAGCGAACGCTCCTTGGTAAACACCAAACCCAAACCCGTGATGTGCAGCACCAAAAAACTCGGTGGCGAGAAGAGACGCGCCAGTACGGCATAGAGGTTGGGTTGGAATTTAAACGAGTGAATCAAATCAAAACGGTGCTCGCGAAAGACCCGAATAAAAAAGCGGACCAATTGCAGATTGGCACCCAGGCTGGTGGTATTGCGCTCGTAGGGATAGGGGATCAGTCGCAAACCCGCCTGGCGAATGTGGGCCAAGTCCGCCTCCTTTCCCGCGGGCACCAAGGCGTACACCTCATGCCCCTGCTCCATCAAAAAAGTACCCAGTTTCAAACGCGAAATGATAAACTCCGAAGAGGTATGCTCAATCAGCAAGATGCGTTTCTTCATGTATCAGTAGTTAAACAGTCTCCGAACCGGGCGCACCAATCGCAAGCCAATCCGTTCGGCTAGGGAAAAGGAATATTCCCCCTTGGATTCCCGGCGGAAAGTAATCTTTTGGCTCGCCCGCCGCATGCGATTGCCCGAAACCCCAATACCGGGACTCACCTCAAAGCCTTCCTCCAAGCCCCGAAAAGGCGCGGGATCAACGCCAATAAAGTCCGCAATTTCCGCCAGCCGTCGGGCCGTATCCGTCAGTAGATCTTCGTAGCGCAAGGTGTAGGTCTTGATCCGTCGGCGACGCCGGTAGTACCACCATACCCCGAGATTGATCCAGGTCCAATTGATCAGGGCACGCAAGCCACCACCGGTCAGAATCGCCTCCTCCCCAGTCTTGCCCGCTTCCAACAAGCGATTGGATCCTCGCTTTCCCAGGGAAAACATCACCGCCTGCGGGGCGCGGACCAGATGGATCATCCGAAGTTCGTAGCCCATTTCCTCCAGCAATTGCGGTCGCAGAAAAGCATCCGAGGCCGTTTTCGAAGAATCGACCAAAATGACGCCGGGCAGTTCCCGGTGGAGCGTATCCAAAACGATCCGCCATAGTTTTTTGTAAGCGCTTCGCTCCACCGCCGATGAACGGCTAAAAGGCCGCTGCACCCGCTGCGTGAGCTGATTCGCCGTGGTAATATCGTTTTCCCCCTGCGCCGCAAACTCTTCCAATACGGTCGACCAGATGGCCGGCAGCTGCTTTTGATCGAGCACCTCCTGAAAAAGGTATTTGATCTCCCCTACCCCTTCGAGCTGCGGATGCGAACTCAGGACAGTATCCAACAAGGTGGATCCACTCCGACCGTAACCCGCAATGTAGACCAGAAGCTTGGGAGACTTCGCCATGCTCACTTAACCGTTGACGTAAAGTTTGGTGCTGTACCAGTTGACAAAATTGGTGATGCCCGCCTCCAGACTCGTATCGGGCTGGTAGCCAAACAAACGACGAGCCTTGTCGATGTCCGCAAAGGTTTGGGGGACATCACCCGGCTGCATGGGGAGACGGTTGATGAGGGCCTTTTTATCGAGCACCTTCTCGATCGTAGCGATCAGCTCGGAGAGCGACACCGTGTTGTGATTGCCCAAATTGACGATCTCGTAAAGGCTGTCCTCGTAGCGGAGCGCCGCTTCGATTCCCTTCACAATGTCGCCGACGTAGGTGTAATCGCGGCGGGTAGTACCATCCCCAAAGACGGGAATTTCTTTGCCTTCGAGGATGAACCGGACGAATTTATTGATGGCCAAATCGGGCCGCTGCCGGGGACCGTAGACTGTGAAAAAGCGCAGGGCCAAAAAGCGGATACCGTACAAGTGGCTGTAGACATGGCCCAGCAACTCACCGGATACTTTCGAACTCGCGTAAGGACTGATGGGCTGCAGGACGTAGTTGTCCTCGCGCCAGGGAACGTCGGGATTGATCCCGTAGACGCTACTGGAAGAACCAAAGACGAACTGCTTGATGTCCTTGACCTTGGCCACCTCCAATAAGTTCTGCGTACCATTGACGTTGACCTGCTGGTACACCAGCGGATTCTTGATCGAAGGGCGTACCCCCGCCTTGGCCGCCAGATGGACAATGGCATCGTAGTGGTCGGTAAGTTCGGCGAGGAGGGCATCGTAGTCGCGGATGTCGGCCCGGATGAGCCGGAAGGTACTTCGCTCCAGCAGTGGAGCAATATTTTCCCGTTTCAGCTGCTCCTCGTAAAAATCATCAAAATTGTCGATCGCCGTCACGCGGTGACCCTGCATCAGCAAACGCTCGGCCAGCGTACTGCCAATAAAGCCCGCTCCGCCCGTGATGATGATGTGTTGGTGACTCATATGGAAAATTTGGTTATTTGCGTGCCTCCGCCGTTTGGAAAAAAGTGTCCAGGGCAAAGGTCTTTAATTTACGCTCAATTTCTAAGAAGGTTTGCTTTTTTTCCGCCTCACTCACCGTCACACTGTTGATGCGTGGCAAGCTTTTTAGGTAGCGGTAGTCGTAGGCCGCGGGCGATAAGCCCGCAAAATCGAGGATGCGTTCTACCGTCGCCAGGGGCTGTTGAATAAGGTCTTCGTAGGCGATGTTCAAGCAACGCTCGGGAAGCAATGCGGTCAGGTCCCGTTCCATCCAGTAGTTGGACGAAAAATACTGGAACGCACAAACGTCCAGCAGTTCTCCACCCCGCAGCCCCTCCCAGTGGGGAGGCAAGACAAAGGACCAGTGGCTTCCCCCAAAGTCCCGCAGCCCAAGCTGCGTCATGATCGGATAACCACTCTTGCTGTAGCGGCCGCGCCGACCCTTTCCCAGGGTGTCATTGGCCTTCCAGCCGTAGTACAGGGAGCTGATGTTGGGCACCGCCTCCCGCACCAAACGCACAAACCGCGCCTTGGGAAACAGCGCGTTCATCCACTTGGCCCGCACCGCATTTTTGGGCGTTTTCTCCAGCAAACGAATGCTGGCTGGCTTCCGCCCCCGCGAGTACCGACCGATTCCCTCCGCCACCGCTCGGTTGAGGTAGCGCTGCCCCGGCCCCCGATAAAAGTCCGCTCGCAATTTCCAAGATTGCGCCGAAGCGTAATTGACCGCCCCTCGGTAAAAATCCGCCCGCAAGCCCACTCGCGTAGCCTCCGTCAGCTGGTAATTCTCCGGTGGGCGATTGGAAAAACGCGAGAAGCGCTTGGGATGCCAGGGACCTTCTAAAATGCGGTGCGACTCCGCCACCAAATGCCACAACTCGCGGTGCTGACTCAAGGCCCGAAACAAGAGCGTCGTCCCGGAGCGAGGAGCCCCCAATAAGATCAGTGGCGCTTTGATCATCAGTAGCTGTGGCTGTATTTTTTTGCCCGGGAGCAAAGCTCGAAATATTTGTCGACCACGATGCGGGCACTTTTTTCCCAAGAAAAACCCCGAACGTGTTGCCGCCCCCGCTCAATCAGTTGCTGACGCCATTCGGGTTCCTGGATCAAACGCTCCACCTTATTCGCCAACTCCTGATCATCGCGTACTTGATCCAACAGCAAGGCAGCCTCCCCTACGATTTCGGGAATCGCAAAGGCCCGGGAGGTGATGACCGGGCAGTCACAGGCCATCGCCTCCAAATTGGGCATCCCAAAGCCTTCGTAGAGGGAGGGAAACATAAAGACCAGGGCGCGATTGAGCAGTTCGACCAGCTCACTTTGGGCGATAAAACCCGTAAAGCGAACGTGATCCTGCAATTGGTGCTCGCGTAGAAAATCCGTCACGCGAGGGTTTTCCCAACCGCTGCCCCCCAGTACGAGCAGCAACTCGGGATGACGCTGGTGCAGTCGGGCAAAGGCCCGGAGAATGGTCCAGGGATTTTTCCGTTCCGAAAATTTGCTGAGGTGAAAAATAAAGGCCCCCTTTAGCCGCAGCCGCTCTAGGATGGGAAAGGAAGCTTCCGACAAGACCCGGAAGTCGGGTTCTACCGCATTGTAGATGACCGCAAATTTTTCCTTAGCGATGCCGTACTTTTCAGCGAGAAAGGCTTCGCTGGTGTGCGAAACGGTAAAAATAAAGTCCAATTGCCGGGCGAGCCAGGGCCGCAAGTAACGCTCCTGCAAACGCGTCGACCGGGGGAAAAAGTCCGGTAGAAAATGGGGGGCCGCTCCGTGGATGGTTGCGACCTTTTTCACCTTTTGCGAAACCCAGAGCGGCGAAAGGACGGTCAGGGGATTGTAGTGGAGCAAGTCAAAATTTTCCCGTTCCAGGATGCGCGCCGCGCGCCAGGGATTGCGCGGAATGAGCAGTTGGGAAGTCCGCTGGTAGATTGGCTTGTCGGTCGACTCGTAGTGTACCAGCACCAATTCCATTCCCGGAGGATTGAGATCCAGGATCTGGTTGAAGAGCTTGTTGAGGTGGCTCCCACTACCGCTCGTCCCCTGATCGATGGGGCGGGTAAATACCCCAACCTTTATTTTTTGTGGACTCATATGGCAATCCCGTGTGGGTCAGACCAGCCAGCGATCGACGGGCAGGTCAAACGTCTTTTGTAGTTTTAAAATATCGGCCCGGTAGTAGTCGCTCAACTGTTGCGGTTGGCTATCCGTAATGGGGGGATAGGCCTC